>CAILMA010000135.1 GCA_903835145.1 uncultured Bacteroidota bacterium | reverse complement strand
TCTGCTGCCTTCTCATCATGGTCTTCACCATCTGAAATGATGATCATAGACTTGTACTTCTTTTCTGTTTGTGAGAACGATTGCAACGCCATATCTATAGCATCACCTATCACTGTACCCTGAGTAGGAACCATGGATGGCGATGCATTTTGAACCATCATCTTGAGGGCACTGTAATCAACTGTTAGCGGCACTTGCAAGTAAGATTTTCCGGCAAAAACAATAAAGGCAACCCTGTCATTGTGCATCTTGTCTGCAAGCAACATTATCAGTTGTTTAGCCCTTGTGAGCCTGTCCGGTTGTATATCGGTCGCAAGCATACTCTTACTCACATCCAGCGCTATCACCACGTCCACACCCTTTCTTTCCACTTTCTCCATCTTGTCCCCGGTCTGCAGGTTGGCCCACCCTATTATAAGGGCACTAAGCGCTATTGCCAGCAATACAAATTTGAACGCACCACGGCCGGGAATAAATCCCAGCATCTGGCTGTTCACCAGTTTTTCATCTCCAAGCTTTTTGAGCCTATTCCTTCGCCAATAAATAGCAGCAATAAATAACACCACCAACACCGGTAGCGCCGCCAATGCATACAAATGATATAACTCCTGGAACCTATACATGGTTTAAATCAAAATTAAACAACGTCCTGAATTAATAGTTTCATCTGCAACCTATGTTTTGCAAGTGTAACTTCCAAACAAAACAGCTTATTACAACAAAGATTTATAACCGCAAATTTAATTGCCGGCACAATTTCAAGCCACAATCAAATGATGTTTTTGAAATTTTTTAACAGGAACGACTGATAGTTTGCTCTTCTGCAAAGCCTAACTACATCATATTGTAGCTACATGCGCTTTCTGACCTTCATATATTTTCACTGCATCGAGCCAAGCCCTGAACAAACGGTCCTCCACTTTACACATGTCAGCTGAGAGTCTTTCCCATTCCGGGTGAAATGCTACCAGCATCCTTTCCATTTCAGCAAGGTGGCCTTCTTCCTCCAGTATTATAGACTTTACATTCACCTTCGAGTTAAATCGCGTAAGCGCATCCTGATACACACCATACAGCATGTCGGCACGCACTTCTATAGCATAGGTTACCAGCAGGTATGCGCCATGTTTTAGAGCACGGCCCTGCAGTTGCAGGTTATTTTTAAGGTAGCGGCAAGCTTCAACATCCAGCATATTCAGGTAGTGGTGGCTCTCCACCGGCGCCAGCAGGTATGGGTAAGAATAATCGGGGCATGTCATCCCCTCCAGCTTATTGATCTGTTTTTTCAGGTACCATGCATGGCGCGCTTCTTCAGCCGCATGTTTCAGTATCATTTCAGTTGTATAAACAGGGTCTTCGAATTTCGAAATCTTCCGCGCGCCGGTGTTCTCCATCATAGAGAGACTGTTGAGCCACTTCGCATGAAGCTCATCTGACGGAACTATCACATCAAGCAATTCCTTTAACTGTTCTTCCTGTTTCATTGCCGCAAATGTACTACTTACCCATTGTTATTCTCCGTCACACTAATGTGAAAAAGTATATTTGCTATATTTGAGCACAATTCTATCATCTTACACTCGTTTCGCTGGTTTGTCCGTCTATCGCATTCGGCTGTGCCTGCATCATTATCATCATTGCAACCATCACTCAAGTAAAATATAACAACAATGAGAGCAATTATTCTGGTAGTATTTTTAGCCCTTACCACTTCCTGTCTCGCTCAGGACAACGACCCTAACATGGGCATAATACCCGCACCGTCGTCAGTAAAGAAAGCTAAGGGCAAATTCATGATTACGCCCGAAACCAGCTTCCTCGTTGATGCTCCCACGCAAAAAGCAGCCATATTCCTCACTAACTACCTCAAAAAGAACGGCTACAACAATACCGTTGTTAATGCCAATACTATGGGCCGCAAACCGGCTGACGTTAAAAATGCCCTAATGTTGCTCACCAACTTCAAAGGAAACATACCTGAGGAAGGCTATGAGCTGAAAATATCAGGCGATCAGGTAGTAATAAACGGCAAAGGCCCAGGCCTGTTTTATGGCCTGCAAACCCTGCTGCAACTGATAAAGGAAGAAAAACGCGGCTACGCTTCTGTGCCCTGCGGTGTTATAACCGATGCACCAAGGTTTGCCTATCGTGGTATGCATCTCGATGTGTCGAGACATTTCTTCTCTGTTGATTTCATTAAAAAGTACATCGATGTCATGGCCATGTATAAGCTCAATAATTTCCACTGGCACCTCACCGACGATCAGGGCTGGCGAATTGAAATAAAAAAATACCCTAAGCTCACCAAGGTAGGCAGCATACGCGCCCAAAGCAAGGTGGGTGGCTACTCTGGCAACAACGATGGTCTTTTCGACAACACGAGCTACAGCGGTTTTTATACGCAGGATGAAATAAGGGAAGTGGTAAATTATGCCGCTGAGCGGTATATTAATATTGTACCGGAGATAGAAATGCCCGGTCACAGTATGGCTGCAATAGCCGCCTATCCCATACTCAGTTGCGACCCTTCAAAACCCTACAAAGTTGGCGAAAACTGGGGCGTGTATACCGATGTCTATTGCCCTACCGATACCACCTTTAGAATACTGAGCGATATCCTCGATGAAGTTATGGACCTCTTCCCCGGCAAACTGATTCATATAGGTGGTGACGAGTGCCCAAAGGACGCCTGGAAAAAATCAGCATTCTGCCAGAGATTGATTGCTGATTCTGCCCTGCGGGACGAAAACGGGCTGCAGAGTTATTTCATCAGGCGCATTGAGCGCCACCTGAATGCCAGCGGCCGCAAAATGATAGGCTGGGACGAAATACTTGAAGGTGGCCTGGCACCCAATGCCGACGTCATGAGCTGGAGAGGCGAAGAGGGTGGAATAGCTGCTGCCCAACTGGGACATGATGTAGTAATGACCCCAGGCTCTGCTGGCATGTACTTCGACCACGCACAAAGCAAGAGCAATCAGGAGCCACTTTCTATCGGCGGCTTTGCGTCCCTTGCTCACACTTATGCTTACGACCCTGTACCTGCTTCGCTCACCCCAGATCAGCAAAAACACATCATAGGGGTACAGGCCAATTTATGGACCGAATACATAGCCACCCCGGCCAAGGCTGAATACATGTTGCTGCCCCGCATGTTGGCTCTTGCGGAAGTTGCATGGTCACCGCTGAGTGCAAAGAATTTTAACGAATTTTCTGCCCGTCGCATACCCGGCCACCTCGCAATGCTGGAGTCAAAGGGATACAATTACCGGGTGCCGGAAGTAATGGGCACTTCTGATACAACGCTTAAAGGATCAGATTTCAAACTTGAACTGGTTGCGCCGGTAGAGGGAGCAAAAGTATATTATACCATCGACGGCTATACCCCCCGCGAAACCGATTTATGGTACACTGAGCCATTACGCATTACGGTACCTGCCGGCAAAGCAATTGAGCTGCAATCCATCATCATTACACCCGCCGGCAAACGGAGCAATATCACAAAAATGACGCTCGATAACAGCGGGAAATAACAAAGCGATTAGGGCCTACCTAAAAGGCCCTGATCATCGATTTTCAAATGAATTCAGGCTATTATGCATAGTCATTTCCCATTATTCATAAAAAAAGGTTCCTTTTTTTTGCCAAATTTTTACCTCTTTTACACTCCTTTGCAGCGTGTTTAAAACCCGCCGGGAAGTTGTTTATGTTAAAATTTAACGGCATTTTGCACCTATTCATGGGTATGAATTACGATTTTTGAATTAATAATAGATACTATTCGCCAAGGATAGTTATTTTTGCAGCTGATATCAATTACTTGTATTCATGTTTAACTTAGTGTTATTTGGCCCTCCCGGAAGTGGAAAAGGTACCCAATCAGAAAATATTGTAAAAACCTACAACTTAGAACACATCTCTACCGGTGACCTGTTGAGGAGCGAAGTTTCAAGGGCTACACCCCTTGGCGTTGAAGCTCAGAAATACATGGATCAGGGTTTGCTCGTACCCGATGAAGTTGTAATTGGCATGATAAGCAGCAAAATTGATGAGTCGGCCGATGCACGTGGTTTTATTTTTGACGGTTTCCCCCGCACAAGGGCTCAGGCCGAAGCACTCGACAAATTGCTCGAATTTAAAAACACCAAGATTGACCTCGTACTCGCGCTTGACGTATCTGAAGCTGAGCTCACCAAGCGCCTTATAGGCAGGGGGCTCACTTCCGGCAGAAGCGATGATACTGAAGATGTAATAGTGAAAAGAATAAAAGAATACCGCTCTAAAACCGAGCCGGTGGCCAGCTATTATGATGCGCATGGCAAATTAGAAACAGTACAGGGCAACCATCCGGTGGAGGAAACCTTCAAACTATTATCTAAAAATATAAATAAGTACTTACTACCGGTAGCATAGTGGAGAGAGGTAATTTCGTTGATCACATAAGGATATTTGTTCACTCCGGTAAAGGAGGAGCAGGCAGCGCCCATTTCGCGCGCACCAAGTACAACCCTCAGGCTGGTCCTGATGGTGGAAATGGTGGCCGTGGAGGGCACATTATACTCAGGGGCAGCCACCAGCTGTGGACGCTCCTGCACATGCGCTATTTCAAAAACGTTATAGCCAAGGACGGCGAAAACGGCAGCAAAAATAAATGTACCGGACATGACGGTGCCGACATTATACTGGAGGTGCCATTGGGTACCATTGCAGTAGATGAAGAAACCGGAGAAACAGAAGCCGAAATACTGGAAGATGGACAAGAAATTGTCTGGATACCCGGCGGCCGCGGCGGACTCGGTAACTACAACTTCGCAACCTCCACCAATCAGGCACCTGAATATGCCCAGCCCGGTGAGATGGGCGGCGAAGGCTGGAAAGCACTCGAACTCAAAATACTGGCTGATGTTGGCCTCGTTGGCTTCCCCAATGCAGGTAAATCAACGTTGCTGTCTGTCGTGAGCGCAGCCAAACCCAAAATAGCCAATTACGCTTTTACTACACTTACGCCGCAGTTGGGCATTGTATCTTATAAAGATAACCTTTCCTTTTGCATGGCCGATCTTCCGGGTATCATAGAAGGGGCCGCTGAGGGCAAGGGACTTGGACATAGGTTTCTGAGGCATATAGAGCGCAATGCGGTGTTGCTGTTCCTTATACCTGCAGATAGTCCAGATCATGCCAATGAATTCGCAATCCTGCTCAATGAACTGGAACAATACAACCCGGAACTTTTAGACAAGGAAATCATCATTGCAATAAGCAAGAGCGATATGCTCGATCAGGAACTGAAAGAAGCCATCGCTGCAACGCTGCCCGATAATGTTCCGCATCTGTTTATTTCGTCGCTCACCAACCAGGGAATCAGCGAACTTAAAGATGCGCTGTGGGATGCCTTAACCTTTAAACCTATTTAAATAATACCCTTTTAACGATCATGGCAAGGTTTTTGCTCTTCGTTAGTTTAGAAACAATCTATATTATGAAAAAAACATTGATTATTGCTTTGTCAGCCATCATGGCCCTGACATTCACAAATTGTAAAAAGAAAGACAACGGACCTTCAAACACAGCGAGCGTTATGTTTGTAAACGGATGCGCGGGAGCTACTTCCCTTCAGGTTACAGCTAACTCTGCCAACGTTAATAACGCAACCAACCTGTCACTGTTTGGCACCTCCGGATACCAGAATGTAACCGCTACTACTACTGAGAATCTGGCGTTTGTGGTTCCCGGTATCAACTCAACCCTTGCTGGTGGCTCTGTTTCGCTTATAGTTGGGGGGCATTATTCTGCGTTTGCAGGCGGTCTTTCCACTAACGGCAAGTTCGTCTTCACTACCGATGACCTCACGGCTCCTACATCTGGAATGGCCAAAATCAGGCTCGTTAACTTGTCACCTGATAACCTGAGTATTGCCTTAAATTTGGGCCCTACAGTTATCGACTCGGGCGTTGCATCCACAGGGTATACCGCGTTTAGCAATGTAACTGCAGGCAATTACAAAATAACAGTAGGCGACAATTCTTCATCACTTACACTCGGCTCTGTAATTTCCCTTACAGGTCAGCAACTTTCTGCCGGCAAAATTTATACACTTATATATACCGGTACAAGCACCGGTACCGGAACAGGTGGCTACACCCTTACAGTACTTACCAATAACTAAGCTTACTTAAAACAAATAGTCCTATTTCAGGCTGCCTCCCACAAGAGGCAGCCTTTTTTGCATTTTAGCCCCTTGTTGAGGCAGTTACACCCCCTTTTTGAGCATCTCGTCTCTCAGTTGCAACTTCCCATACCTATTTTACATCTCTAAGGATGCCCCCAGCCTCGGCGCTCCTCACGCCCCGTTAAAGCACCACCCATCAGGCAAGCCCTGTAGGGCGAAATCCCCCACCACCACAAAGTATTTCAACCTTTTCTTTGACCGATACTGGTGTCCCACATCCATGCCCCATCAACATTACCTTTTTCCCGCTGAAAGATATTTCCCAAACCCCAACTATTTTCTGCAAATCCCAACCCCCGGCCCCACAATTGACGATAATCAAACCCGCCTTCAAAGCCGCTACCAGCCTGCAAATACGTCCATAAAAATGCCCTCGTGGCGCACTAAAAATCGCCCTTTTCCACTTCCACATCAACCTTCCGTTTGATGACAATCAAAACACCTTTTGATGGGTGTCATTCTGCACCCTTCTCCCCCACTCTACATTTGTGTTGTAATTGTGAATGAGCAATAACAACAAACAAATTCAATAACAACAAGCTAACAACCAACTAAATATACTTTTATGAAAACAATACTACTTCAACAATCTTCCAGGCTAAATAGCCTGGCACTATTCATCACAAACTGCCTTATAATAATATTCCTGTCTACCACAATTCTGGTCCCCGACTTCAGCCTCTCATCACTCTTTAAAAGCAATCATTTCCTCCTCTGGTTCCACTCTGATTAATAGATTTTGCTGACCCCTTACAATACACAACTAACCACAATTACTCCTAAATCATTTCAACACTTTTTCCTCTAACAAACAGTACCCAAAACATAAACTAACAAAAACAACTCAAACTTATATAAAACTAAAAAAATGAAAAAGATCATCTTATCTATAGCAATCGCAGCAGTCGCAATCTGCAACAACTCTTCTGCTCAGGCACAAATCATCAGAACTTTTGCCGGCAACGATTCACTCGGTCACACAGGTGACAGCGGACCAGCATACATGGCCCAGATGGGCACATCCTGGGGTATGAATATGGACCGCGCCGGTAACATTTATGTGGCTGACGACTACCTCAATCAGATCCGCAAAATCAGTACTAATGGTGTTATTACAACTATCGCTGGTGTTGGCTATCCCGGTTACAGTGGCGATGGCGGTGCAGCAACAAGTGCTCACCTCAACTACCCTTCTGGCATAGCTTTAGACAAATATGGCAACCTCTATTTTGCTGACAATGGCAACTTCGCTATCCGCAAAATAGATACCGCCGGTATCATTACTACCGTTGCCGGAGATGGCACAGGAAGGCATGGTTCTTCAGGCGATGGCGGCCTTGCTATTCATGCACGCATGATGGGTTGCGTAGGTGTTGCGCTTGATAAAATAGGTAACCTTTATTTTACTGATGGCAATACTTCTATTCGCAAAGTTGATACAAGTGGCATCATAACTACAGTTGCAGGCAGCTCTGCATGGGGCTTTTATGGCAACGGCATTTCAGCAACATCTGCTGTGCTTGCAGGCCCATGTAGCATAGTGGTTGATACTGCTGGCAACATCTTCTTCAGCGATCAGCTGAACCTCCGTATCCGCAAAATTGATGCTTCCGGCACTATTACTACTATTGCTGGTACTGGTGCAACTGGTTTCTCCGGCGAAGGGGGTGCTGCTACAAGCGCTAAGCTCAACAGCCCTTCTGGTCTTGCCCTCGACAATGCAGGTAATGTTTACTTCGCCGATGGCGCCAACAACAGAATCCGTAAAATTGACGCTTCCGGCATTATTACTACTGTTGTAGGCACAGGCAGGTTTAACTACACCGGCGATGGTGGTCCTGCAACTGCTGCTACCATGAGGTATCCTGCTGAACTCTGCATTGGTGCTAATGGCAACATGTATATCTATGACAGAAGGAACTATGCTATTAGGGAAGTAGTTATGCAAAATGGCATTCCTGCTGTTGCAAGTGCTGGTAACAACATCTGTGAGGGCACCCCTGATACATTCACTGCTAACCCGGGCGCTTATACTTATGGCCTCTCGGGCGAGTGGACCGTTAATGGTACTGTGGTTGGTACTGGTCTTACTTTCAGCAGCTCTTCCTTGCTCAATGGCGATGTAGTTGCTTACAGAATGGTCGATCCGCTTCATCACTTCACTTTAGATTCCTCTGCTGCTATCGTTATGACTGTTAATCCCCTTGTTACGCCTGCTGTTAGCATCTCTTCCAGCACAGGCGATACCATTTGCGGCGAAACACGCGTTACTTACACAGCAACTTCTGTAAACGGCGGCTCTGCCCCTTTCTATCAATGGCAGGTTAACGGCATCAATACTGATACCGGTGCCACTTACAACTACTACCCTTCTTCAGGCAACATCATCACCAATGTACTTACAAGCAATGTAGCTTGTCCTACAGCACGCACTGTTACCAGCCGCGGCATAAGAATGGATGTTAACCCTGTAGTTACCCCTGCTGTTACAGTTAGCGCTACTTCTACTGCACTTTGCCAGGGTACTGTTGCTACCTTCTCTGCAACCCCGGTAAATGGCGGTTCTACTCCTCACTTTCAATGGAAAAAGTTCGGAGCAACTGTTGGCACCGGCAGCACTTATACCTACACTCCTGCAAGCGGCGACATCATAAGCTGCGAACTTACCAGCAACGCTGCCTGCCGTACTACTGATACTGCTTCTGACGATGTTACCTTAACCGTTAACCCAATTGTAGATCCAATCGTAAACATAGTTTCTGTTCCTGCAACAAGAATCGATTATGCAGGGGAGCTCGTTACCTTCTATTCTGAAGTTACTTTCGGTGGTTCTGCTCCTACTTATCAATGGTTCCTCAACAACAACCTTGTACCCGGCGCTACCAACTCTTCTTACGCTACCAATGTATACAGCACCGATACCGTTATCTGCCAGGTAGTGAGCAACGGACATTGCGCCAATACAACACCTACCAGCAGCAACCTGCTCGTAATACTGGGCAACAACAGCACTGCGGTTAACGACATCCACAACAGCACAACCGGCTTCAACCTCTATCCTAACCCGAACAACGGCATCTTCACCCTCTCAGGCACCTTGCCGGCAACCGAAAATGAAGAAGTAACACTATCAGTTTACGACATCATAGGCAAGCTCATCTACACCACAAAAACTACCGCCCAAAACGGAAAAATAAACCAACAACTCAACATCGAAAACATGCCTACAGGTCGCTACATGCTGCACCTCGACGCTAAAAACACAGAAAAAACAATACAGTTTACTATCACTAAGTAACATAAAACACACTGCTAAGTGTTGGCCGTCCCTGAGCATTCAGGGGCGGCTTTTTTTGTTCATTCGGGGCTGGCAAAAAACCTTTCCAGATGGGCCAGACAGCACATGAAATAAATATTCATGAAAAGTTCTGATTTTGAAAATAAAAATCAGAGAATCCTACATATCTTTATAAGGAACATTGACAAAATAAATCCTGCCAAATGGCGAAGCTATTTTTCTTTTATGCGAGGCGCAAAATCTGCGAATAATAACTTATTTATCCCGCTGACGGGCGGGATTGTAACGATGCAGAAATGAAAAAGAGCAAGTCAGATGGTGGGATTTATTTCGTCATTGTTCCTAAGGTGCCATTTTTGAGCTGGGGAACGAATATTATTCCCCCTTATCAAAAGCACTTTTTTAAATCAGCAATCAATCACCTTCTTATGAAAAAAACACATTTACCGTCAGCACTTAGGCTATTTCTGCTTTCCGCAGCTTGTACATTTGGCTCCTATTCCAGCCACGGACAGATCATAACAACAATCGCCGGCAACGGCACCACCGGTTTTAGTGGCGATGGTGGCGCGGCCACTTCAGCGCAGATCTACAACCCCACGGGTATAGCACTCGATGGTGGCGGCAACCTCTACATTGCCGATTTCTACAACCATAAAATAAGAAAAGTGACCCCGGCAGGCATCATCAGCACAGTCGCTGGTTCCAGCTATGGCTATAGTGGCGATGGCGGTGCCGCAACAGCAGCCCAAATGGCGACACCCGAAGGCGTTGCAGTAGATGGTGACGGAAATATCTACATTGCCGACAATGGCAACAATTGTATCCGTAAGGTGGATGCAGCTGGCACTATCACAACCTATGCCGGCAATACTACGGCAGGTTTTAGTGGCGACGGAGGTCCCGCAACTGCTGCCGAACTCGCATACCCATCAGGCGTTACTATAGACGCTGCCGGCAACCTTTATATTGCCGACCAAAACAACAACAGGGTAAGAATAGTTACACCCGGTGGTACAATCAACACATTCGCAGGTACGGGTACAGGCACTTATGGTGGCGATAGCGGCGCAGCAACAGCTGCACAACTATACCGCCCCACAGGCACAGCAGTTGATGCCGCAGGCAATGTGTACATAGCCGATGAGTACAACAACAGAATTCGCAAGGTGTTGCCCTCCGGCACCATCACTACTATTGCTGGCACCGGCACCGGTGGCTTTAGCGGCGATGGCGGCCCCGCAGTTTCTGCACACCTCTACGACCCATGGGGTGTAGGTGTTGATGCCGCAGGCAATATTTACATAGGCGATGGTGGCAACCAGTGCGTGCGCAAAATTGACGCATCAGGCAACATATCAACCATTGCAGGCATTGGTGGCACCGGTGGCTACAGTGGCGACGGTGGCGCTGCTACAGCAGCAAAACTTCAGGATCCGGGAGGCGTGCTCGTAGATGCTGGCGGCAATATCTATATTGATGATTATTACAATAACCGCATTCGCTACATAGCTGCTACCAACCACACGCCTTACTTCGATGGTGGCACCATTCAAGCCGATACTGTATGCAAAAACTCAGGCGCCAACAGCATCAACGCATTGCTTTCCATTACCGATGCCGACACCGCACAGGCTGAGACGTGGACCATTGTTACCGCGCCTTCGCACGGTACGCTAAGCGGCTTCAGTTATACCGGCAGTTCCACTGGCGGTTCTATCATGCCATCCGGACTCACCTATATGCCCACTGCCGGTTATTCAGGGGTTGACACATTTGTAATCAACATTTCTGATGGCACTACATCTTCTAATACTACTATTGGCATGATGGTAAACAGCAACAACCCACTGCCCGCCATCACTGGTACCGATAGCGTTTGCGCTGGCGATACAGTAGCACTATCCAACTCCGTTTCCGGTGGCACCTGGTACTCCACCAATTCCGCAGTTAGTGTTGCTTTAACGACTGGCAGGGTTGTCGGGGTAGCCACAGGCACAGACACTATCTCCTATGTGGTAACCGGCCCATGCGGCAACGACACCGCCCGCGTTTCCTTTAAAGTACGGTCCCACGCCGCATGTACCGCAGGCATTGCAGTCATAGGCACCTCAGCTGAAGTACTGAACGTGTACCCAAACCCGGGTCAGGGCATATTCACACTCAGTATGGCCTATGCCGAAAATATCGAGGCCAATGTAACAATACTCAATGTACTTGGTAAGAAAGTAATGGATGCCAAACTACCCACCAACCACGACAACGAAATCAGGCTCAATGTGCCAGATGGCATTTATATGATTAATGTAGCGGTTGGCAACGAACACTACACAAAGAAAATAGTTGTAGCAAGATAATCTGCTAATTTAGTACCCCATCTTTTGGCCATCTGCATACCGCAGGTGGCCTTTTTCTTGGGTAGCCTTTTTATATCGCCATGATTTGATCTCAAAGTTTGAAGCAAAAATTCTAATCCATTTACCTTTTTACCAACACGAACACAAATCGAAAATATCGTTAAAAGAGGAAGCCAGAAAGGCTTCAATTTGAGTAGCCGCCAGTGAAACTGGCGGTAAACAAACACAAAAACACCAACACCGAAGGTGTTGAACAACTTGCAAATACCGAACTTTCAAAAAAACTGCTACACATTCCCAACTGGCCTAAGTTTAATGAAAAAGATAACACTGGTTGAAGGATTTCCTTCGACCTGCTATTCAGGAAGCATTTGCTTCCGAAATCCTCTCCCCAACATCGTTCCTCCTGATGGGGCTGGCGCAGGAGAACACCAGCTGCATGATGCCGATTTTCAATAGTAATTTGATTTGAGAAGCGGGAAAGGCTTCAATTTGAGTAGCCGCCAGTGAAACTGGCGGTAAACAAACACACAAACACCAACACCAAAGGTGTTGAACAACTTGCAAATACCGAACTTTCAAAAAAACTGCTACACATGCGCAGCCTCATCATACACAACCTGTAGCAGCGTCTGGCCCACGGCCTTCAGCGTACTCTTGTCTATGATCTGCATATTATCGTTGTGCGTGTGCCAGTGCGGCGCAAAAGGGTCCTGAGGATTATTGGTGAGGTTGATAATATCTATGGTCTTTATACCCATAATCTGATTTACAGGCAGGTGATCATCAGTAATAGCACCAGCTGCAGTGTAAGGGAAGTAAGAGGAATAACCCGCACGAGCGGCCGATTGCCATACCCGCTGTTGCACAGCGCCTGCATATTGCGTAGAAAGGTCTTCCAACGGGAACTGAGCACCATGTGCGCCCACCATATCCAGCAGCACGCCAAATTCAGCCTTGTAGCCGGCTACGTGAGGGTGATTCGCCCAGTACTGCGTACCAAGGCAATAAGACGCTTCTCCCCACGCACTTTTACCATAGTCTTCCACGTCTTCCAGCAATATATCCACACCCACATCCTGTGCCAGCCCAAAGCCCTTTATCTGGCGGGCAAGCTCTATCAGCACAGCCACACCGCTGCCTGCATCGTCGGCAGCAAGTATGGGTTTATCCTGGTCGTGGGTATCCTGGTCGGCCCAAGGGCGGCTGTCCCAGTGGGTAAGGAATAATATTCTCTTTGTAGCTCTCGGGTTTATAACACCTATCAGGTTGTAGCAAGGCAGTACCTTTTTATCGCCACCGGTTACGGTCACATTCTGTCGGTAAACGGTATCACATACCTTCCGCAGTTTCTGCTCCATCCAGTCTGCACACCTTTTTTGGGCCCCGGAACCCGGCGTTCTCGGGCCCATGGCCACCTGAGCAGCCACACTTACATAGGCACTGTCTTCGTTAAAAACAGGAGTGTTCACTTTTGCCGCAGCAGGAGCCGCAGCCTGTGTAGTATCTGCACCTGACTTGCCTTGCTCACCGCCGCCCTTGCAGGAAAACAACGCTACCGGCACCAGCGCCAATGTAAATGCTCTATAAATAAGTTTCATCGTTCTGTTTCTGCTCGGTTAGTGCCAACAGCCACACACACTGGAATTCTATCCTTGCGGTGCAGTCATGTCAATGCTAAATCCGAATGCCCTTATGCGTTTTTTCTGGCTATCGATTTCAATGCCGCTGCTACAATATGATTAGTAGTAAGGCCATATTTGTCCAGCAGTTGATTTGGGGTTCCGCTTTCGCCAAAAGTATCCATCACTGCTACATACTCATGCGGTACCGCACAATTGCGGGAAGCAACGTTGGCAATAGTATCACCAAGCCCACCGTTGATCTGGTGCTCTTCAGCGGTTACTATGCAGCCTGTTTTAGTGATTGATTTCACAACCGCAGCCTCATCTATCGGCTTTATGGTGTGGATATTGATAAGATCAACTGATATGCCTTTTTCAGCCAGTATTTTGGCAGCCTCTACTGCACGCCATACCATATGGCCGCAGGCAAAAATGGAGATATCACTACCTTCCGCCAATACCTGAGCCTTACCTATTTCAAATTTCTGGTCTTCGGCAGTAAAATTAGGCCACTTCGGGCGACCGAAACGCAGGTAAACCGGACCTACAAATTCAGAAATAGCAATGGTAGCAGCCTTGGTCTGGTTAAAATCGCAAGGCACTATTACCGTCATACCCGGCAGCATTTTCATCATCCCTATATCTTCCAGCACCTGATGCGTAGCACCATCTTCTCCCAGCGTAAGGCCGGCATGAGAAGCACATATTTTTACATTTTTTCCGCTATAAGCAACACTCTGGCGCACCTGATCAAAAACCCTCGACGTAGAGAAATTCGCAAAAGTCGTAGTATAGGGTATTTTACCACCTATCGTCATTCCCGCAGCTACACCAATCATGTTGGCCTCAGCTATGCCACACTGAACAAATCTGTCCGGAAATTCCTTGATAAACGCATTTAGCTTCAACGAACCGGCAAGGTCGGCAGTAAGTGCTACCACATTAGGGTTGCGGCGGCCCGCTTCCAGTATACCCTCGCCAAACCCTCCGCGGGTTTCTTTTTCATTCAGTATTATTATATCCTGTAACATGAATTATAAATGAGTGGCAAAAATACAGTTATCATTCGGGAAATACACCAGTATCTCTCGTTTTTAAGCGATAAAAAATAATATTGATGAAAAGCCATGACGTTAAAAAACCCGGGACAGCTTTGGGCTAACGGAATTTTTTCATAGTCAGACCCTTGCGGGCTCTGCAATTCCAGGTAATTCCACCCATAAAATTCAGCGTATAATTTTTCTGGTAGTAGTCTGAGTTACCTACGGACACTATGGAATTCAGCATTAGCTGGTACTCCGGCCCGACAACTATACTTACCCTGTCGCTAAGGCGGTAACCAGCCTGCAGGCGCGCCACACTCCAAACATTTATTCTGCGGTTTTCCTGATCGAACGAGGCACCACTGATATCATAATTATACGTCTGGCCATTAACCTGTTCACTCACTTTCGATGAGGAATTATAAGTCGCTGCTACTCCAAGTCCAGGCGTAAGAGTAAACCTCCGGCCAAGATTAATCTGAACACTCGCCACCACCGGCAATGAAATATGGTTGTAAGTCTGCGTCCGCTTTGTTTTGGTCAAAACCAGGTCGCCTCCCCAATATTCATCACAATACCCCGATTGCAAAAAATAAAGTCCCGTATTCAGCACCAGATGCCGGATACGATAGCCTACACCCAAACCGGCCGAATAGCAAAAGGTTGCGCTTTTCTTATCATCGCCCCAATACCATCCATTGGAGACCATAATCATATTCGTGTTCACATTCGTTGTCCCCGCTCCAAACTCCGGCTGCAGGAAAATTCCATCTTGAGCTTTTGCACCAAAAGCAACAAGCAATGTTATCATTGTAAGCAACTTCTTCATAACAAATATTTTTGCATTGTAAAATTAACTACAAATTTTTCTATTTATTGTTACCCGGCAAAAAAATTAATCAGTCCTCAACAGCACCCCCAAATTCGGGCCACAAAGTTGCCAATGCTAACATTTGTCCCCATTTGCAACGTCCATAAGACCGAACTACACTTGTCCCCATTTGCAACGTCCATAAGACGGAACAACACTTTTCCGCGTTTGCAACGCGGATACCACGGCATGGCGTTTGCAACGCCCGCAAAACCACCCCTCGCTCTCCTTCTCCGCGCCTCACTTGTCCGCGTTTGCAACGCGGATACCCCGGCATGGCGTTTGCAACGCCCGTAAAAACCAACCCTCGCTCGATACCCGCTCTCACACTTATCCGCGTTTGCAACGCGGATACCCCGGCATGCCGTTTGCAACGCCCGTAAAACATACCTTCGCTCTCCGCTCTGAATACCGCTCTCCTTCTCCGCTTTCCGCGCTGTTACTCCGCTCCGGGCCTCACTTGTCCGCGTTTGCAACGCGGATACCCCGGCATGGCGTTTGAAACGCCCGTGAAACATACCTTCGCTCTCCGCTCCGCTCTCACACTTGTCCGCGTTTGCAACGCGGATACCCCGGAACGGCGTTTGCAACGCCCGTGAAACATACCTTCGCTCTCCTCTCTCAATACCGCTCTCCTTCGTTCCGCTCTCCGCTCTGTTGCTCCGCTCTCCACTCTGTTGCTCCGCTCTAAACTTCCGCTCTGTTCCACAAAAATAAGGGCGCCCACCCGAGCGCCCCAAATCAATAAAAATATCAGTTAGTCTACTATTGTTTTACAACTTTCAACACCTTGCTAAAACCGTTGCCATTCACCACAATCTGGTAAACGCCGGGAGCCCATGCTGCTGTGTTTATCGATTTATTAAAAGAACCGCCCACTACTGCTGCAGCTTCGGTGGCTACGTTTCTACCGTTAAGGTCAAATGCAGCAATCGTGTAGCTTCCGGCGTTCACACCATCAAGCGACACCTGCAGCAAGTTCGTAACAGGATTAGGATATGCAGTAACAGCACCATTAGCAGAAACCGTTGCAACTCCAACACCTGAAGCAATCTCATTGACAACTAAATGTCCGGTATTATACTTATCTCCTGCATCAGCATTGCCATTGCCATTCACCATATTAATCACGGCCCAGAAAGAAATTCTTCCTGTACCACTCACAGGTGCAGTCCATGTAAATGACTGCGTGAACGTTGTGCCGCTAAAGGTAATGGCAGAACTCTGCTCTATTACGGTAAGCATAGTGTAAGTGCCCGGGGCTGTAATATGCGTGCTTGTAGGTACGGTTGTTGACCATGTGCCACCATCAGCAACCGTGGCTGCGGCTACAGTATCCTTCATAGCTGCAAGCTGAAAACCGTATTGCGATAAACTTGAGCCGGTACCATTGGTGCCGGTAAGCTTCACAGTATAAGTTTGCCCCGCTTTGTAGTTGTTCACGGGCACACCGGCAGAGTCTAACTCTATTGTAACTTGCACCGTAGGCGTTACTGATGTACCATGACAACCTCCACTGTTACAGCCCACCGGATTTGCAAAACTTCCGGTCCCACCTGCTTCTGCGCCTGTACAATCATAACCATTGCGCGCAGCACCACTTCTGTAACTACTAAAGCACAAAATTCCTATCCCTGCACTCAGCGTAAATAGTAAAATTCTTTTTTTCATCTTTTGTTCTTGTAATTTAACGTTTTGATTTTTAAACCTTTACAGGTCAAAAATATACATTCTTTGTAGAAAAGTCAAAAAAACGTCATCAAATTTCAAAAAAAGATGTACCTACAGCTACATTTTACCATCAAAGCTGAAAATATCCTGCTTTAGCACCCCGAAAACTCATCAAAATTTCCGCACACTCGTCTGCGTTTGCAACCCGGATACCCCAGGACAGCGTTTGCAACGTCCGTATAAACAACCCTGCTATCAACTCACCCGCCGCAGCGAGGCTACAACTCATAACTCATAATTCATAACTCATAATTCATAATTCACAACTCATAATTCATAACTCACAACTCATACTCATAACTCATAACTCATAACTCATAATTCATAACTCAAACCCACTCAACCCCAGCACCTTCGCCGTCCGTTGCCGCGTCGCCCGGCAAAGCGCAGCATCTGTTGCAAGTGTTTTGCCATAGGTAGGTATCATCACCCGCAGCTTCTGCTGCCATTCAGCGGTAGCAAGCTTACCCTTAAAACATTCCTCCAGCAAGTCCAGCATGATATGGACCGACGTAGATGCTCCCGGAGACGCCCCCAGCAATGCAGCTATTGTGCCGTCGCTATGACTCACTATCTCCGTACCAAACTCCAGTACGCCGCCTTGCTTCGCATCCTTCTTTATCACCTGCACCCTTTGGCCGGCAATAGCCAGCTCCCAGTCCTCCATTTTCGCCTCGGGGAAAAATTCCACTAACGCCTTAAATCGCTCTTCCGGCGACTGCACTACTTGCTTCATCAGGTACTCGGTAAGCTCCATATTATGGGCACCGGCACCTATCATCGATACTATATTGCTTAGTTTAATCGATAGTGGTAAGTCAAGGTATGATCCCTCTTTCAGAAACTTGGTGTTAAACCCTGCATAGGGTCCGAAAAGCAGTGCTTTTTCACCATCAATCACCCGCGTATCGAGGTGGGGTACCGACATCGGCGGAGAACCCACCGCAGCCTTGCCATATACCTTGGCATGATGCCGCTCTATTACTTCCTTATTGGTACACCGCAGCCATTGTCCACTCACCGGGAACCCACCAAAACCCTTCCCTTCGGAAATGTGCGACTTCTCCAGCAGGGGCAACGAACCGCCACCAGCCCCTATAAATACAAATTTTGCATGCACCTCAGCGTGGTGACCGGTTACCTCATCCTTATAGTCAATGAGCCAGCGCCCATAAGGTTCCTGGTGCAGGTGGCGCACCTCACTTTGCAGCGCCATTTCCACACCCGGCTGTGCCAGCAAGTGCCGGAAAAGGCTTCGGGTCAGTGCCCCGAAATTCACATCAGTACCCATCTCTATGCGCGTTGCTGCCAGCTGCTCAGCCTTATCCCTGCCTTCCATCACAAGCGGCACCCAGTCCATAAGTTGGGCTGCGTCTTCTGTATAAGTAATACCGCTAAAGAGGTGACTCTTCTTCATGGCCTCATAGCGCTTGCGCAGGTAGGTAACATTCTCTGCCCCCATCACCAGGCTCATGTGCGGGCAACTGTTAATGAATGTTTCTGGTTGATCAAAATATGCCTGCTCCACGAGGTACGTCCAAAATTGCTTCGACACCTCAAACATCTCCACAATCTTTTCAGCCTTCGAAACATCTACCGAACCATCAGCCAGCTGTGGACAATAATTCAACTCGCAAAAACCTGAGTGACCGGTACCAGCATTGTTCCAGGCATCAGAGCTTTCGCCGGCTACCCTATCTAGGCGCTCTATGATTTTTATCGTCCAGTCTGGCTGCAGCTCCTTCAGGAACACACCCAGTGTGGCACTCATAACACCGGCACCTATCAGTACCACATTGTATTCAGGAGCTATTGTTTTACTATGCATTGTTTTATTTATGTTGGGGTTATTGACTTCATTGCGAAAAGAAGGCTTTCAAAGATAATGAAATGCACTTTGTAATAGTTGCAGACCTCGTATTAAATTACCCTAACCAACTATCGTTCGGAACGTAAGGTTCACCCTTGGGGTTTTTACTTTCGCAGTGGCGGGCAACTGGTGCTGCCAATGCGCCTGTGTAGCCCCCTTCATCACCAGCAAACTACCATGAGCCAATAAAACCAAAACTTTGTCCTTCGTAATCCGGTGCCTGAACACAAACTGCCGCGCAGCACCAAAACTCACCGAAGCAATAGCGCCATTGGGCTGCAACTCTTTTTCATTATCGCTGTGCCAGCCCATAGCCTCACTGCCGTCGTGGTAAAGGTTCAGCAGGCAGGAGTTGTAGGTCTCTCCGGTAAGCACTTCTACTCGCTGCTTTATATGGAGCAGTTCATCGGTCCACGGCAACGCCACTCGGGCAATATTGGAATAAGAATAGCTAAGACCCCGGTCACCATACCACGCCGTAAGCCTCCGGGTAACAATGTGCTTCCCAAAAAGCACCACTTCATCCTGCCTCCAGGTTATTGTCTCCTGCAGTATTTTCAATAAGGAATCAGCTCCCCCGGTATCATAGACAGAACCATAGTAATAGACCTCCCCGTCTACAGGCAGCAAGTTATGTTCAGCAGACAGCTCGCTCGGGAACAACTCCATTTCAGTCATTTAAATTGGTTTCGCCCCAATTGTTGCGTTTCAAGTCTTCGGATAATCTTCATTACAAGATGAACTGCGCAACCGCGCAGACATCAATCTCCCTCCACATTTATGGAGAGTTGGGGTGAGGTCCAACCATGCAATGTGAAGATTTAAACAACTTTCAATACCAAACTCACACAGTAGCTTCAGTCGCCCTCAGCGCAGCTACCTGCTCCCTCACCATCGGTGCCACTTCCGCGCCAAAAAGCCTGATAGAGTTCATCACCTTGTCATGCGCCATATCACCCGCCATCAACTGAGCCAGAAAACGGGTATTACCAAATATGCGGTATTCGGCAAGCAACTTATCCACAACATCAGCAGGGCTGCCCACCAGCAAAGAGCCACCCGGCGCACACATGGCATCGAACTGTGGCCGGGTAAGCGGTGACCAGCCGCGCTCCTTACCCACCTTGTTCATAAGCGCACTATAAACCGGCCAAAAATCTTCCGTAGCCTGCTCCGTAGTCTCTGCTATGTACATATGCTGGTTGATGCAGAGTTGCAACGCAGCAGGGTTATGCCCTGCTTTCTCAGCTGATTTGCGATACAGATTCACCAGTTGCATAAACTGCGCCGGCTGCCCGCCAAGTATAGCAATCGTGAGCGGTAGGTTAAGCGAACCCGCGCGCACCACCGACTGCGGCGTACCGCCCACAGCAAGCCATATGGGCAACTGCTGTTGGTAAGGCCGCGGGTAAACACCAAGCTTATTGATGGGTGCACGCAAATGCCCCTGCCAGCTCACCACTTCCTGTGTATTTATCCTAAGCAGCAGGTCAAGGCGCTCACTAAACAGATCATCGTAGTCTTCAAGGTCAAAACCAAACAAAGGAAAAGACTCGATAAAAGAACCCCTGCCGGCCATAATTTCCGCACGCCCTTTTGAAATAAGGTCCAGTGTGGCAAAATTCTGGAACACCCGCACCGGGTCAGCAGAGCTAAGTACAGTAACCGCACTTGTTAGCTTTATGCGACTGGTGACGGCAGCAACAGCAGCCAGTACTACCTCAGGTGCCGAAACCACAAAATCGGGGCGGTGGTGCTCGCCAAGGGCAAATACTTCAAGCCCCAGTTCATCAGCCAGCATCGCTTCTTCTATCAGTTGCGCAACTCTGCGCTGCCCGTTTTCAGAGCCGCCAACAAGGTGCTCTACTGCCAGCTCACCAAATGTACTTATACCTAATTCCATGGTGCAAAGGTCCTTGATTTTTATCAAATATATCGGCTCATGCATATCCATACCAACCACAAACTATCAATGGGATTATAAGTAAAAATCATACTGCCTGAGCCCACGCTGGTGCAGGACTACATCCGCGGATATGACCAATATCCTGTATATTTCGTCAGTGCAAGTTAACCGCACTTCCCGGCGGCTATTTTATTAACAAATTCTATCGGTTCTGATCTATCTATCTTGCGTATTTTTGTATATGTCCCGCTACTTCACCCTGTTGTTCTGTTTACTGTTTTGTTCGGTGGCTAAAGCCGGGCAAATGCCCGCTCTTATACCCTATGTTGACAGCAACGGCAAATGGGGCTATTGCAATGCCGCCGGCAAAGTGTTGATAAAACCACAATGGGAGGATGCCTTCTTTTTCGAAGACAATCAGGCCATTGTCGTTGTCTCCGGCCTCGGCAACGCCCCCATATATGCAACCATCGATACCAATGGAAACTATATAGTACCACCATCCCTGCATTGGAGCGGCAACTGGAACGGCTGGACCAACTCCATGTTCAATGCACACGACGACCAAGGCCATTGGGGGCTTATTGATGACAAAGGGAAAACTATTATCCCCTGCGAATACGACGCAGTCACAACACCTCCATCACCCTACCTTTCCGATAAAAACATTTGGCATAGACCCACCCTGTCGGTTAACAAGAAGGGCAAAGCGGGCATCATAGATACTCAGGGCCATACGCTGATCCCATTCGAATACGACTATGTTTCAATGGACGACTACGCATACCTCGATACAGCACTCATTCGCGTGCAAAAGGACGGCAAGGATAACATTATCGACTCTACTGGCAAGCCATTCCTCCCCTATGTTTATGACAACATATTTCCCGACAGAAACTTCCGCAAAGGTCTGCTCGTAAGGCGCAACTTGAAACTCGGCTACGTTACCTACCCGGGATTTAAGGAAGTAATTCCTCCGGAATACAATAGCATTAATCCGCTCGATTCCTTCACCGTAGTCGTCAAAGGAGAAAAATTTGGCCTGCTCGATCATGACTTCAGGCAATGCCTGCCTTGCGAGTACTCTTCGATTAAAGTTGAAGGAAACAAGATACGGGTTGAAAAAAACGTCATCAACAAAGCTTATAAAAAGCAACAGGCATTTATACCGGTAAACACACAACAAACAGCATCAAATTCCGCATCTCCCCTCACAACCTACTACCGATATTTCAATACCCACGATCTTGAGCACGGTACCGAATGGAAGAAAGTTGAAGCCGAACAATGGGCGGGAAAGCTCAACCAGATGTGTTGTTGCATCCAGCGTCCTCAGGAAATCTATAACAACACTGAGCCACCCTCAGTTATGTATAAGGGCTTGTTAACGCGCGTTTTCGAGAAAGACTCTATTGTGTGGTCTACGGCCAACTGTACGCCCCTGCCGGGCACCCACATTCTGGTATCCGGCTACAAAAAAAATAAACCAGACCAGTATTTTTGTGCCGTCGTTAACGGATATGCCGAATACATTTTACCACCTTTCTCAACCTCTACCTACCAAATGGTAGGTTATAACGATCTGGATAGCCTCATCACTGTTTCCAAAGATGGTCAGTTTGCGGTCTTAGACCGGCAATACAATGTGGTGCTTCCTTTTCAAAAGTACCGACTCGCCTATGCCTTCCGCTGGCAGGGTAAAGTTTATGCAGTTATAGACCAAAGAACAAATGAGATTTCTGACGCTGAACCTGAGCCATTCCACATTCCTACAGAAGAATACCGGCTGCGCATTATAAAAGCTGACGGGCACCTGATTACCCTGCCAAAACGTTACAAAGCTCAGAATATGTGCAGCACCGATGGCTGCGGTGATGTAGATTTCAACTCACCCTGCATTTGGGCACGCGATAGCGCAGGCAACCTCGGCATACTATCTGTAACCGGAGAGGTACTTTATCCGAAAATCAGCTTCAAATACAAGATACTCAGCGGTGTCGGCGATGGCTACTTCCTTGGCCCCGACAATTCAAACCCAGCCTCTTACCAGGGGCAGGTCTATACCTCTGAAAACAAACTACTATTCCCGAAAATAAAAGTCACCTTGCTACAACCCGCCGTGCCCCATGGCATCAACAATTATGGATTCAGTTGGGCCCGCAACAAAGCTATCCCCCACCTGTATAAAGCCACCTATCAGACTCAAGACAACGCTCATGGCACCTTTTATATGAACAGCAGCGGTAAAGCCTACGCCCAGTTTTTAGAATAGCCTGCCGGGCAGTAGTTAAATTACAACAACAAAATACCATCACCCGAACGTATCAGACCCGCAAAAATGAAAACATAATGATGCACCGCTTCTTTCTGGTTTTAATGGTTACTTTCCCGGATGGGTCGCACAAGCACAAAGGACTCCTTCGCTGATACCTTACGTGGACAGCAACAGGCTTTGGGGTTATTGCGACCCATCCGGGAAAGTAAAAATTAAACCAAAATGGGACGGTGCCGACTTCTTCATCGATGGCCGCGCACGGGTTTTAGTATACCGCAGAAATCCTGAGAATGTTTACGCAATTATCAACGCCAAAGGAAAATACATCATGGACCCTTCCTACCACTGGAACGGCGTTTGGGATGGCTGGGACAATACCCTCCTGAATGCCTGCGACGATAAAGACAATTGGGGTCTTGTAGACAATGCCGGTCATGTTATCATCCCCTTCGCCTATGAAAACCGGTCATTCCAAGCCTTCTTCTCAACTGATAACGCCTGGCACAGGCCAGCTGCTACCATAAAGAAAAAAGGATTTATGGGCGTTATTGATACCCTCGGAAACACACT
>CAILMA010000134.1 GCA_903835145.1 uncultured Bacteroidota bacterium | reverse complement strand
CGCAGGCCGAGATTGTATTCGTTAATAGCCGGAGCCATGCAGGGCAACCGATAACTGCAGTGCACCACCAGCTGGTTGGTGAAACCGACTTATGCTTTGCCGCGGAAATAGATCAGCATATTGATGTCTTGTTTCTATGCCTTGGCCATGGCGAAGCAAAAGCGTTTTTGACAGCAAATGCGATACCTGAGGCCGTTAGAATCATTGATCTTTCGCAGGATTTCCGTTTGGCATCTGATGCTGATTTTATGGGCAGGTCCTTTGTATATGGCTTGCCTGAGTTCAATAAAAAAGCCATCAGGGCAGCAAAAAACATAGCTAACCCCGGCTGTTTTGCAACCGCAATTCAACTTGGGTTATTGCCTCTGGCTAACTCCGGGCAGCTGAACGAAGTACACACAACCGGAATTACGGGCTCTACAGGTGCCGGGCAAAAATTGCAGGCAACAACTCAATTCTCCTGGCGAGCCAATAACATTCAGGCCTATAAGTCGCTGGCACATCAGCACCTTAACGAAATAACACAAACGGTGAAGTCGCTGCAGCCAATCAACAACCCAATAAATTTCATTCCGTGGCGCGGTGATTTTACACGTGGCATATATGTTACATCCTACACACATTCCAGTTTGTCTATAGGCGAAGCGCAGCAACTTTTTCACAGTTATTATGGCGATAAACACCCGTTTACCATTGTGTGCAACGAAATGATAGATATGAAGCAGGTCATCAATACCAATAAGTGTGTACTTCATCTGGAAAAAGTAGAAAACCAATTGGTAATACACACAGCAATTGATAACTTGATTAAAGGTGCAAGCGGCCAGGCTGTTCAAAATATGAACCTCATGTTTGGTTTGGCTGAAGACATGGGTTTACGGTTAAAATCAATTTCCTTTTAAAAACATCACGATGAATTTATTTGACGTTTATCCGCTCAATGACATAACAATAGTAAAGGGTCTTGGCAACAAAATATGGGATGATAAAGGCAGGGAATACCTCGATTTCTATGGCGGTCACGCCGTAATTTCAATTGGTCATACCCATCCTCACTATGTGGAACGGCTGACGGAGCAGCTTAATAAAATTGGTTTTTATTCCAATTCTATCAAGATACCAATGCAGCAGGAGTTGGCGCAGAAGCTGGGAGAACTGTCGCAAAAGGAAGATTACCAGTTGTTCCTTTGCAACTCTGGTGCAGAGGCCAATGAAAATGCAATGAAGCTTGCCTCGTTCCATACCGGCAGGAAAAAAATAATTGCCTTTAAAAAGGCCTTTCATGGCCGTACTTCGCTTGCTGTCGCTGCGACCGACAACCCGGCCATAGTTGCACCGGTAAATGAAACCGACAATATCATTTTCCTTCCCTTCAATGATGCTGGTGCACTTGAGACTTATTTCAACGAACAGGGCAACGATGTGGCTGCTGTGATCATAGAGGGTATTCAGGGCGTAGGTGGCATAAATATTGCCACCACTGACTTTCTTCGTGCGATTCGAACTTTGTGCAACAAGTATGGAGCAGTGTACATAGCTGATAGCGTGCAATGTGGCTATGGCCGCAGCGGGCGGTTTTTCTCCCACGACTACGCCGGCGTTGATGCCGATATCTATACTATGGCCAAGGGTATGGGCAATGGGTTCCCTGTCGGGGGTATCATAATAGCGCCACATATTAAGGCTAAATACGGACTACTTGGTACAACCTTTGGCGGCAATCATCTGGCTTGTGCTGCGGCACTTGCTGTGCTTGAAGTGATGAAAGCCGAGCAGCTGATGGAAAATGCACTTACTGTTGGTGATTTCATTACTACAGAACTCAAAAACATACCGGCCCTGCAAGGCGTGCGCGGGCGTGGGCTCATGATAGGCTTCGATGTGCCTGAAACGCAT
>CAILMA010000133.1 GCA_903835145.1 uncultured Bacteroidota bacterium | reverse complement strand
GAGTAGTCGCCGCTCACTTCTTCTTTTTGGAGGAAGATGGTTTTGATGCCCATTTCGAGAATCATATCCATGTTTTCCTCGTCGAGGATGCTGTCGCGTTCCAGTACCACTTCATTACGCTCGATGGTCACTACTTCGCCGGTGTCTTCATCCACAAAGTCTTCCGTCCAGCTACGCAGCACGCGGGCTGCGAGCTTGCGGCCGAGTTGACCCGCGAGGGCTTTCTTGTCGGCCTTCACTTCATCGGCCATGCCGAAGAGTTCCAGAATGTCCTTATCGGTTTCGTAACCGATGGCACGAAGCAGGGTGGTTACGGGGAATTTCTTCTTACGGTCGATGTAGGCATACATGACATTGTTGATGTCTGTTGCGAACTCCATCCACGCGCCCTTAAAGGGGATGACGCGGGCACTGTAAATCTTGGTGCCGTTGGGGTGCACGCTCTGGCCGAAGAACACGCCCGGAGACCTGTGCAGTTGCGACACCACCACGCGCTCGGCACCATTCACTACGAAGGTACCCCTGGGGGTCATGTAGGGGATGTTGCCCAAGAAAACGTCCTGAACGATGGTTTCGAAATCGACGTGCTCTTCGTCGTTGCAACTGAGGCGGAGTTTCGCTTTCAGCGGCACGGAGTACGTGAGGCCGCGCTCCATACACTCTTCTATGGTGTAGCGTGGCGGGTCGATGAAGTAGTCGAGGAACTCCAGCACGAAAATGTTGCGGGTGTCGGTGATGGGAAAGTTCTCCTTGAACACCCTGAAAAGTCCTTCGTTGTTCCGTTTGTCGGGCGTGGTTTCCAACTGGAAAAAGTCCTGGAACGACTGGAGCTGTATGGCCAGAAGATCGGGGGTTGCCGCTGCGTCGTGCAGCTTCCCGAAGTTCACCCGACCACTCTCTGTCAACTTGTAATTTAGTGTCATAATCGAATAAAAAGCGTTGTTGATGTAAAAGCCAAAAACCGGCAGGCTCAGCGCAAACTGTCCTATCCGGGAATCATACGGTTCAGTTAATTACGGTACTCGGTAAATAATATAGCATGAAAAGGAGCACGAAAGTAGTCAAAAAAACTATCCCTACCTAAAAAGATCGTGCCAACCAAATCTTTTTTCTCACAAAACTCGGAGATTTTCTTTTTTAACTTTTTCCTAACCAATTGAAAAGTTAAAAGATACGGAATTTTTGCCAAAACGGTGTTAAAATCGTGGGAAACACATAGCATGAAATGTTAAAACCGGGAAGTAGGTCTATTACATCGCTTACCCAAATCATCTGAGCATCGCGGCGCGCCCCCTACTCTCCACGCACGACCTTCCTAAAAACGCGAATTCCGATGGGTGCAATTTTTTTCCTTCCCATACCCACCAATCCAGTTCTGACACTACAGCCCCGCCAATTGGGAGGAAATGGCGCTTTGCGTCATCGGCGCCATTGTTGCGGTAGCATGGATGCCCGTACTCGGAATTGTACCCGATTGCGTATAGAAATACAATTGATTGGCCTTACAACTGATCACGATCAATTTGTAACTGATTCCAATAGGAACAATATTGATTTTATTTCCTAAAAAATTAGAAAGTGTTATCATGTGTATAGAAGCATTATAGCTTTGCAGTCCATCGCCAAACGCAGTTTCGAGTAGACCGGGTATTGACGGCAGGGCAACAAATACTTGTGTGTTGCTGGGGTTAAAAGTCGAATCTGGAAGAATGGCACTTACCGAGGTAAGCCCTGTGTCGTGCAAAAAATGATCGCAGTTTAGCAAGCCAAGATTTCCTGTGGAATCAAAAATAAACCCGTACCATGGAATTGCCCTAGGACATGGACATGAATCCGCACCATGTGCCACTTTCCCGGGCGTAGAAGTATCGGCCGCATCCCAAGTCACCACGGAGTCCGGGTTGTTGGTGTTGCCGTAAAACAGCTGCATGGTCGTCGTCGAGGCAGTGGTTTGGGGGAAGCCGAGGCCGTATTTGTTCACCAGCACGGTCTCCGTGGTGTTGGAGGGGAGGCCGTTCACGCCGATGTATTGCGACGTGGTGGTCATGGAGGCCGTGATGTAGACCTCGCCGCCGCTTTGCAGCAGCTGCCCGCTTGTGGTCATCGTGGTGGTCCGGTTGGCCACCATATCGCCGGGTTTGTACATCTCGATGAGCTGGATCGTTATGGTGCCGCTCGTGATGACGGTGCCGTCGCCGTGCAGGAAGGTGTTGGCGTAGAAGTGCATGAGCGTGCCCTGCGCGCCAAACACCGCGGTGTCCCTACCCGCCTGCACGGTAAAGGTCTGCGGCGTATACCGAAGTCCGGCAAACAATTGGTTGAGGCTGGGTTGCGCTACCGACGGTGTGGCGGTACCGCCCTTTTTGCAGGAAGGCATTGATACAGCCATCAACAGGCAACATGCGGCAACTACAGAGGCGAATTTCTTCATAATGGTGTTTGTTTGGTGAATATACAGACCGATTTTCAAACCAACACGTTGGGTATGAAAAAAAAAAAATCCTTGGGGTGATGGGATGTGGACTCGGGTGGCGTGGCCCGCAAAAATGGAAAAACATCCGATGACGGACCGTCGGCCAAGGACGGCATCCACACAGCCTGCGAACCCGCAAGGGCAACCGCTACCCCGAAGCCGGCCACGCACGACCGATTCCGGATAAGGAATATTTGGAAAACCAACGATGAGGCAATATATCGTCCGGAAAACCCATCACGACAAAATCATTAACACGCAGATGGTTAAGGTACAAAACAAACTTGCCAACAGGCCGAAAAAAACAAACTCATCTCACCAATCAAAATGCTACGTTTGCAACGTGTTGCATTTGCCGCTTGAATTCAGCATCTGATTAAACCGGCTGTAAAAGGACGAACAATAGATGTCTAACTTCATAGAAAAGTGTATTT
>CAILMA010000132.1 GCA_903835145.1 uncultured Bacteroidota bacterium | reverse complement strand
TAAGTAGTAAGTAGTAAGTAGTAAGTAGTAAGTAGTAAGTCGTAAGTAGTAAGGCGTAAGTAGTAAGTCGTAAGTAGTAAGGCGTAAGTCGTAAGTCGTAAGTCGGGCTGTTTCGCGGCTTTTTTAGGAGAAATCATGCCCCGGACGAACATGAGCGGGCCTACGTAGCAGGCATTACATAAATGACTAAAAACAAATACGTTGGTGACTTTTCGGGGGAATTTCAATAAATAAATGACTTCTTAGCGCTCAATTATTACTTTTGCGGCAAATTAACTTTACTTATGAAGCGAAATGCTTTTTTGAGCATGCTACTGGGCGCGTCTTTACTGACGCTAAGCGCTAAACAGGCGGCTGCTACGATCACTTTTACTGAGTACACGCTGCCTAACGGCTTGCATGTAATTCTGCAGGAAGACCATTCTACTCCCATAGTGGCGGTTTCCGTAATGTATCACGTGGGTTCCAAGAACGAAGATCCGCAGCGCACCGGCTTCGCGCACTTTTTTGAGCACCTGCTGTTTGAAGGCAGTGAGAACATAAAGCGCGGTGAGTACATGAAATTTATACAGAGCGCCGGCGGACAGCTGAACGCAAACACTACACAGGACCGTACCTTCTACTACGAAGTACTGCCATCTAACCAACTGGAGCTGGGCCTGTGGATGGAGAGCGAGCGCATGCTGCATGCCAAAATAGACACTGTAGGCGTGGAAACACAACGCAAAGTAGTAAAGGAAGAAAAGAAACAAAGCTTTGACAACCGCCCTTATGGCCAGCTCATAAACGTGATCTATGAGAACGCTTACACCAAGTACCCATACCGCTGGAGCCCTATAGGCAAGGAGCAGTATATAGACCAGGCAACACTGGCCGAGTTCATGAATTTCTACAAAACTTTCTATGTACCTAATAATGCCGTACTGGTAATATCAGGAGACATAAATGTAGCGCAGACCAAGGAACTGATCAGCAAGTACTATGGCAGCATTCCGAAGGGAACGAAGGCAATACCCCGCCCTACCGAAACAGAACCAGCGCAGAAAGCTGAAAAGCGCGTAAACTTTTATGACAATGTGCAGCTCCCTGCCGTGATCATGGCTTACCACATACCTAAACAAGGTACTGCCGACTACTATGCGGTACAGTTGCTGACGCAGCTGCTGTCGCAAGGCAAGAGCTCGCGCTTTGAGAAAGAAATTACCGACAAGAAACAGCTGGCTATTCAAACAGCCTCATTCGACCTCGGCAATGAAGAGCCGGGACTGGCTATCATGCTTGGCATCGCCAACATGGGCATTAAGCCAGCAGACCTGGAAAAAGCAATGAGCGAGGAAATAGAAAAAGTGAAGAAAGAAGGCATCAGCGAAGAAGAATACAAGAAGCTGGAAAATCAGGCTGAAAATGACTTCATAGAGCAGAACCAGAAAGACCTGGGCGTAGCTACCAACCTGGCAACCTATTACACCTTCCAGGGCGATGCAAACCGCATCAATACCGAGCTGGACAGCTATAAAAAGGTAACGAAGGACGATATAAAGCGTGTGGCCAACAAATACCTGACCAAGGAAAACCGCCTGGTAGTGTACTACCTGCCAAAGAGCGAAGAGCATGCAAACGGCAAAAAGACTGATAAGCCCGCGGCAAAGAAACCAGCGGCTAAGGCGCCGGCGACAAAAAAATAATTAAACTAATCGCGGCCACCGGCCGTACCAAATAAAAATATTCAAAATGAAAAAGATAACATTATCCATTATAACAATAGCGCTGGTAAGCGCTGCGTGGGGCCAGACACTGGACCGCAGCATGAAACCAAAACCGGGACCCGCACCGGAAATAAAGCTTGGCAAGACAGAAAGCTTCACGCTGCCAAATGGTATGCAGGTGTTTGTGGTAGAAAACCACAAGCTGCCTACAATAGAGTGCAATGTTGAATTCTCTATAAAGCCGGAGCTGCAGGGCGATATGGCCGGCTACCGCGAAATGATGTCGGAACTGCTGCTTTCAGGTACTGCTACCCGCTCTAAAGACAAGCTGAATGAAGAGATAGACCAGATGGGCGCAAGTATCAATGTAAGCGACGAAGGCATAAACGGTGGCGGACTGAAGAAGTACACCGAAAAGATATTTGACCTGATGGCAGATATCGCAATGAATACTACCATAACGCAGGATGAGCTGGACAAGGCGAAGAAAAAGACTTTGTCGGGCCTGGAAACACAGAAAAGCGATCCGGATGCGATGGTAAGGAACGTAAGCAACATTGTGAATTTTGGCACTAACCATCCTAACGGCGAAATACCTACAGATGAGTCTGTAAAGAAAATAACGCTGGAGCGCTGCAATAAATACTACAAAACTTACTTCCGTCCTAATGTAGCCTATATGGCGATAGTGGGCGATGTAACGATGGCGGAGATAAAGCCTATAGTAG
>CAILMA010000131.1 GCA_903835145.1 uncultured Bacteroidota bacterium | reverse complement strand
CTATATATGGCATTATTCAGACCAGCCGCTTAGGCAGTACTCAATGATCTCTCAGGATAGGCAGGTTTGATGCGCTTATGAGCATAGGTAAGCGTCACAACGCCTAGTCATTGGAATTTCGTCAGCAAATGTCAAAGAGGAAATAGAAAATCCACATACTAAGGAGAGCAAAAGTGTTCGGATCAATCTTGCTTGAAGAATCTTCACTGAAAAATTATAGCCAGGGAATCCTCACTGTCTACGGCTCGTTAGGAGCAAGATGTCGCCTTGATTTGACCCTTGATCAGTCATTCCTCGGACATCCATTTTTATAGTGTTAAAAAATAGAAATTTTAAAGATTAATTTCTTCTCATAAAATTTTTGACGGTGTCTAAGGAATGTAAAGTGAAGTATGGCAGGCAGTATTAAAGGTTGCCAAAGCATTCTGAAGATCAAATTGTGACGCTTGTATATACCCAGATCCGCCAAAAATACTCTCTTGTACGTCCTGATAAATCAAAAATACCGCGTTTTGTAGCAAAGCATATTTTCCTGGGTCTCCTAATTTTGCATCTAGAAAATATCCGGAAGCTGTTTGGAGGGCAATAGATGCACTAGGTCGGAACGGGTCCCCGAATGCCTGATGCTTGTAAAGATTTGTCATAGCATTTGGAAACGAAGAACATCCATTTAGCATTGCAATATCTGCAGCCGAAGGTTGTTTTGTATTAGATGCTTGTGCAGAACTCGTTGGCGGAGCACTCGATCCGGAAGATCCAGTAAGCACCCATTTCTTAGTTTTACCCGACACTCCACAGATAAAGGTTTTCCCGTTGGAACTCTGAATTTTTCCGGCGGTTGAACAAGCTTGGCCAGCGCTAATGGTCGCAACGGGCTTGCTAGATGGAGCCGTTGATGTGCCAGTTAATTTTCCGCCAGGAATATTTGACCAGATAAGTTTTCCGTTTATTTTTGCACAGATCACTTGATCTCCAGAGCTAGAGAGGACTACTTGGCTCAAATTCTTGCACGTACTACCGAGCACGGGCGGCGGGTTGCTGTTCAAAATATTGATCTTATTTGCTGGAATGGTTTTTAACTCAAACCATGATTCGGTACCGGCAGCTAGCGGGTAAGAAACCTGCACATCAATCATAAAGTGGAAAGAACCACTTGGGCAGGTCGCAGGCAAATTTATTCCAAAGTCCCAAGCTCCTTTTCCGGTGGAGCTCAACGCCAATAGGGAATTGTTTGCACTCGCGAGCGAGATATCACACAAATCGCCACCTACATTTGACTGTTGAAGTGGGGTGATGTCGTCGTGAAGGTAAGCCGCGAGTAAACCAGCAGTAATCAATGGGGAATTTGCTTGAAAGTTTAGATGTATTTTAATTAATTGCGGTTTACCGGCAAGAGTGATCTTGTTCGGGGAAAGGGTCATACCTGTTACAGCCAATGTAATTGGCATACATGAGTTGTTATCCAAAAAAATACCCGAGATCTGAGTATCGCTCACAAGCCCAAATGAATTTTTTGCTCCGTAAAGAACCGAGCAGTCCCCATGGACAGGAGTTAAAGTGTCAGCGTAAGCAGGGGTGATTGAAGAAAAAATTGCCATGAGAAGTAGAAGCGCCGTAAATAGATTTTTGGATTTTTCAAAAAAATGCCCTCTATAGGCAGATCTCATGACTGATTTATAACACGTTTTCGGCTTGATTTCTACGTATTGATTATCGCTGCCTAGTTTCGCACTCGTTGACTGATGTTTATCAGGCTGGTGGTTTCGGAGGAATCTGCGGCTGCAGAGCGAGCACTCCGAGTATTTAGTCCAGCGCAGATGATCGACTCCCATGCTGCGCTAT
>CAILMA010000130.1 GCA_903835145.1 uncultured Bacteroidota bacterium | reverse complement strand
GCAATACTGTGGAACACATAAAGGACGCCGCACCAGTGCTCGGTGCTTATTTTGATATATTATGTGTGCGCTCCTTCCCTACGCTGGTAAACAGGGACGAGGACTACAGCGAAATTTTTATCAGTCAACTTAAAAAATATTCGGGTGTACCTGTAGTGAGCCTTGAAAGCTCCACATTACATCCACTGCAAAGCCTCACCGATTTGTTGACCATTACCGAAACATTTAAGCAAAACAGGAAACCCAGAATTGTGCTTAGCTGGGCGCCACACATAAAGCCCTTGCCACATTGCGTAGCCAATTCTTTCGCGCAGTGGATTAATGCATGGGGTGGGGCCGATTTTGTTGTTACACATCCTGAGGGGTACAACCTCAATCCTGCGTACACGGACGGCGCTGAAATCTGTTACAATCAGGCGTTAGCGCTTCAGGGAGCAGACTATGTATATGTGAAAAACTGGAGTTCGTACAATGATTACGGAAAGGTGCTTGATGTTAGCGAGCCTTGGATGCTTACCAATGCCAGCCTACAGGCTACAAATAATGCCCGGGTCATGCATTGCCTGCCGGTAAGGCGGAATGTGGAATTAAGTGATGAGGTGCTCGATAGCCCTGCAAGTTTGGTTACCCAACAGGCTTCAAACCGGGTGTGGGCGGCACAGGCAGTACTATCAGAGATTTTAAAAAATGAGGCCAATTAGACAATGAAAATAACAGTTGTTAAAATAGGAGGGAACGTAATAGATGATGCTACAGCACTGCGTGGGTTCCTGCGGTCATTTGCTGCACTGCCTCACCATAAGATTTTGGTGCATGGTGGTGGCAAAATAGCGACGGAGATTGGTTATAAGCTGGGAATAGAGCCAAATTATATTAATGGACGACGCATCACCGACGAGGCTACAAGAGACTTAGTGACCATGGTTTATGCCGGAGCAATAAACAAAAACATTGTTCAACTATTGCAGGCAGCCCAATGCAATGCAATCGGCCTTACAGGTGCCGATGGCGGTGTTATACCCGCTGCCCTTCGCCCTGTAAAAGAGGTCGATTATGGGTATGTAGGCGACGTGGTGACCGATCAGATTAATGTGGCCTTACTGCGGGCATTGTTGCAGTTGGGGCTAACCCCGGTCTTTGCTCCTCTCACCTTTAATAAGGAATCTGGCATCCTCAATACCAATGCTGACACAATAGCAAGGGAACTGGCAATTGCCCTGTCTGCAGTCGCAGAAACAGATCTCGTATATTGTTTTGAGAAAGATGGTGTGCTGTCTGACCCCAGCGATGCGGCATCTGTTATTCCGATTGTGACGGCTCCCATTTTTGATACACTCAAAAAGGAAAATATTGTAGGCGGCGGTATGATACCAAAGCTCGAAAACGCGCTCTCAGCTGTCGCTGCCGGAGTGAAAAAAGTCACTATAGGCAGCTCGCTGCATTTACAGGAACTTATTGATGGCAAAAAAGGAACAACGATATTATGAAACTGCCGGAAATAAGCTCGCTATTCAAAGATGCTATTGCGCTGCTTAGGAATCTAATAGCTACACCGTCATTCAGCCGGGAGGAAGATCAGACAGCAAACATAATTGAAGAGTTCTTCAATCAGCGACTGATAGCAGTTGAGCGTTTGGGGAACAATGTTTTTGTGCGCAATAAATATTACCACTCTGGCAAGCCTACCATCCTTTTGAATTCCCATCATGATACAGTAAAGCCTAACAGCGGCTACACCAGAGACCCATTCGACCCCAGTATAGAGGGGGAGCAACTTTTTGGGCTCGGTAGTAATGATGCCGGTGGATGCCTCGTAGCATTGATAGCTGCTTTCCTCCATTTTTGCGAGCGCAAAGACCTTAAATACAATATTGTTTTTGCAGCCAGTGCAGAGGAAGAGATTTCGGGCCATAATGGCATTACTGCGCTGCTTCCGGCAATTGGCGCTATTGATTTCGCTATTGTAGGTGAGCCAACTCTGCTGAAGATGGCGGTTGCTGAAAAAGGACTAATGGTACTTGATTGCGTGGCCAATGGAATGGCCGGACACGCTGCCAGAGATGAAGGGGAAAATGCGATTTACAAGGCAATAAAGGACATTGAGTGGTTCCGCACCTTTTCCTTTACGAAAAAATCGGATTTGCTCGGACCAGTTAAGATGAATGTAACGCTCATTAATGCCGGTACACAGCATAACGTAGTTCCCGCCAGCTGCAGCTTTGTTGTTGATATAAGAACAACAGACTGCTACACACACGAAGAAATCCTTGAAATAATATCAGGTGCAGTATCTGCCACCGTTACGCCACGCAGCATCCGCCTTCGGTCAACATCAATTCCCATACAACATCCGCTGGTACAAGCGGGTCTTGCGTTAGGGCTTGAGCCATTTGGGTCGTCAACGTTGTCTGATAAGGCATTGATGCCATTCCCGGCTCTGAAAATGGGCCCCGGCGACTCGGCCAGAAGCCACATGG
>CAILMA010000129.1 GCA_903835145.1 uncultured Bacteroidota bacterium | reverse complement strand
GTTTCTCTATTCGGCTGGAGTAATTCTTAAGTCATTCGCTAAGCGATATTACTAGATTAAAATTTAGATCAGGAATTTTAGATACACTTTGCCTGTTTAGGTCAAAGTGAAGGCTGATTGAAGAACACAAACAGACTACAGTAGTATAGAGAACTGAAATGTTAATTAAAAACTGATTTCAGAAGGACGGTTACTCGGTTTCCTTTACCTCTTCTTTGCGTTACTAAGCAAATATCTGCTTCGTAACAATAACGGAACCCAATCAGTGCGACACTACACACATCTGATCAAGCGGGTGTAGCTTTTTCTCTTAACACCCATCGAAACAAATAATTTTTATTTAACTAAGCACCATTTTTGTCTTGGGTGCTCCTCATAATCAATTTTGTCTTGGTCTTCCTAAGGCTACCGTACTTCCTACGCGATTCTATTAAGGACTTGGGACTTTTTTTCACTTTCATGTATGTATATAGGCGACTTGCAAACAAATTTTCATAATTTTCTTCAAATATACCGAAATAAATTTTTGATACCATAAAAACCAGGCTGAGCGAATAAGTTACCGAAATAAGAGTTTGACCAGGGGTGCAAATTTGCTTACACCAGTTCAATTTGGAACTTTTTCAATACCGCTGCCAATAATTCATAAATAAGAGGTAATTTGATCTACCTCTTGTGAGAGTTATCGTGAAGCTACCGTTAGTGAAGTTTTTAACTCATGCCACTTTTATCATCTCACTATCATTCGCCGAATCAATATTGCTTATGATCTTTTCTGTAGCCTCTGCCTCAACAACATTGATTTCGCTTATTGAAAATGTTAAAACTTCTTTGTTCTCTTGGAGTATTTGAAGCTGTTCACAAAAATCATCAATTTGGTCTTGTGTTATTGCTTCAGAAAAAGTCACTTCTAAATGCTTGAGTTTCTTTGAAGCTTGTTCTTTATTCTTTTGTTTTGGCTTTGGCAATGTTCTTTCTGTCAGATGATTTAGAATTTCTTTTACTGTCATAGTTGGAGTGAGGAGCTTCTTTTCCTTCAGTTGCTCAAGTACTTCTATATCAACTCTGGCTAGCCTGTAAATAGTAGACCATTTATGTGGTAAGACATCTATAAATTCAAGTAACTTCCAGAAATTTGCACCGATGACATTAAATTTTTTGTATTGTGATGCCTGCTTTTCAATATCAAAATTTATACTTTTAAAAAAGTTGCTCTTTATTTCATCATTGCTTACTGCCGCAGTGTAAAAAGTAAAGCATGTGATAATTATATTTTCAGCCGTTTTCTTTGAGTAAATATTGAAATGGTCTGTTAAGTATCGCGCTTTATCAATGTCGTTCATGCTTTTGAAGCTTTTATTGTGTGGAAATTTATCTAATAAAAATTTATCTTTTTCATCCTGCGTCCCATATCCTAACTTGTTTATGTTGGTGTTTACTGCGATTTCACCATTTGTCGTGATCATATAAATCTCCTTATTTCACCATACGATTTGTTATTCAATAGTTGAATCAATCATCGTTTAGAGTAGATACCATTTTCCTCTTTTTGAGATAAAATAGCGTTCCACAGCTCTAATGCTGCAATTGAGGTGTTTATATGGCATTCATAAAAAAGCATTTTTCGCTGCCCCAACCAAACTTCGGGCGATCAAAGCTACAAAAGTCACTTGAGCCTTATAAAAACTCGGTGTATTACTTGTGGTGGCGATTTCTTCAGTTGAACGAGGACTACCAAAAATGCTGTAAAAACGGGGGCAGCGGTAAAATGAAGCAAATTTATGCCGATTTCGGTAATATTTTTGCTTCAGATTTTAAGACTTGGTGGCAGACAGGGGACCTTGGTGCTGAGCTTTTCGCTGAGCAACTTCCTCCTGAGTTCAAAGTCATTTCAGCGTCTGAGGCTTCTGATAGGGAAGGGGTATTGATCGTTCAAGTACCTCTAACATTACCAAAACGGTATCTAGCCAGTAACTTTCAGAAGATTCTCAATGCTCATCATTCGGGCAGACGAGGTGTTAGAACCAATAAATTATCTTCTGCGAAATACCCCATTACAGGACATGTGGACACGGCAGCTCTTCAGAAATGCTTGAGAGTCTATGAGTTACGACTGGCTGACCCGAAGAAACAACTCTGGAAAGTGGCTCAAGAGGCAAAAGCAGCAAGCCCTAAAAATTACATTATTGATGAGAAAACTGAGCACAAATCAGTTCAAGTCGCGAAGAAATTGATACTGGCTAATACCGCTAAGCGACTCCTCAACCGTGCTCAGCGAATTGTTAAAGGTACTTCAATGGGCATGTTCCCCTTGGTTCAAAATGGAACTGTAAAAAAATAAAGTTTTTTTGGGGCAGGGCGTCATTCAAGCTTCATATTTGCTATTGTAAATCCACTGTTTAAGGAATGAATGTTTTTTGCTCTTTCTAATTTTGCTTTTGACGAACAGAGTTAAGATGTGAATCCAATACCCCGAAACAACTCTAAAACATAAACGGCTCAGGGTAATTCAGTTTTTCAATGGCAATCTTCTTGTTCTCAAGATTTGTGCCACCACTATAGAGTCCATAAGTGATTCGGGGCTTATCGTGACCAATCAGATCAGCAGTGACGTTCTCTGAGACACCAGCATTTTCAAGTAAAGTAGTTACGGTCTTTCTGATTGAGTGGAATACTTGACGATCATCAAAATTCAAATCTTTTTTGAGTCTGCCAAATCGTTTACCGAGTCCGTTGGCTCTTTGCCCGTATTTGTTCTTCCCTAACTTACTGAAGAGGTATTCGTCAGTGGACGCCTTGAGCATGCTTTCAATCAGTTTATGAATACTTGAGTGAATCGGCACAATGCGATTACCAGCTTCGGTCTTGGCTTCAATGATTCTGAAACTGCCCGACTCAAGATCAATATTCTCTTTTTTTAGTGAACAAATCTCTTCAATACGGGCGCCAGTGTAGGCTCCTATCAAAATTAGCTCTGACAATTGAAAATCTTTGCTTTCATAGGCTGCTTTTTGTAACTTCACGACATCACTAGGAAGTAAGGGTATCCATGAATCAATTTTGTTGGCTGATTTAGCGTTGGATTTTTTACTTCTTTTGAATTTTTCAGGAATGATGAATAAATGTTTGAAGTCAGACTTGATTTCTTCAGCCTGATAAAGATACCTCAAAAATGAACGGGTTGAGCCCATTACTCTCTGCAAAGAAGCGGGTGATAATTCTTTTTGAAAAACGACATTTTTAAGCCATACGCTCAGCATATCGTCGTCAAATGAAGCTGTTGTACCGTAACAATCGGTCAAAATACTGATGTCGCTGTACATTTGATCCATTGTTTTTTGCTTGAGTCCACGGTCAAGCTCATATTCCTTCCAATTTTCAACATGAGCTAATAACGGGGACTTTTCACCCGTGGCTATTTTTATGAAATCAGTAGCTCTGAATTCACCGACAGACGATTCTATTTCTTCGGCTTTTTCTTGAATCAATTCGCGGACGAGGTGCTTTGGGCTGTCTTTAGTGTCATTCAGAAGGCTGAGTGCTTCTTCAACCATGGGATCTGAACTGTTGAAGGCTAACTTTCTCATTTCAGCCTTCCAAGCCAGAACCATGGCAGCTGCCCGTTGCTCTGCTATTTTGAGATCGCCTGTTTTAGTCGTTTTACAGTATTTGGTCTTTCCCACGAGTTTTCTGAGGGTTTTGGGTACAGAAAGCACCGCGTAATAAGTGCGAAATTGAAGGTCTAAGTAAGACCCCTGAAATGTCTTTCTTGACATTTATTAACCCCTGTAAGCGTGTCATTTATTCATTGTAAACGACAGAACAGAGCCTTACAATCACTTTCACCGTAGGTTTTCACCGTAGGTAATGGTCATAAGTTATTGATTATTATATAAAACAATAGCTTATTTTTCGATAAAATAGTGTCCCTCTCTCTCCGCCAAGATAAAAAATATTATCGATATAAATCATATATTTAGATTCTTTATTTTTGATTTTTGCATTCTGGTACCCGCATTGGTACCCGCAGTTTGTTTTGCTGGGACTTGAATAAAGGGGTTTAAGTTTGTTTCGACTGATTTAACTGTAAACGTTAACAGCGCCACCTTTTCAAATTCCTGCCTAGCCAAACCCCACCGTACCCCCACCCACCCGGCACCCCCCCATTTTGTAGAATGGTTCCATCCAGCAGGCTTTACACTCTATTCTGGGCGAACGACGAGCTATTTTAGGTTTGTATGTCCCCCTTTCATGCAAACGCGTCCCTTAGGGACTCCTAACATACTTCTTTTATCTTACTATTCTTTCGTTTGTTGTTTGGTGGGGCATCAATTGATGGCGCGGTCTCATTTAGTAGGTCGGTAACTGTTACGCCAAGGTAAGTCGCTAGTTTGACCAACACCTCCAGAGTGGGGTTCGTGACTTGACGCTCTATCTTACTCACGACCGTTCTGTCCACGCCAGCCTCAAGACCGAGACGCTCCTGTGCGATGGATTTTTCTTTCCTTAATGTTTTTAGATTAAGGCTAATTCTCGCTTTTAACTGTGCCAACTCGGCTTCCCACATAAGTATCCCCAAATAAAGGGATAGTTTTTACTTAATAACATTGACAAGCCACGGCAAATGGGCCACAGTTAATAATCCACGGCTTTAAAGCATCATAAAGTATTTTTATCGCGGTTAATCTGAAATAAAAAAGAGAAATAATGATAATACGAATTTACTTTCTATTAGGCCTTTTGCTTCTTCTTAATGCTTGTGGTGGCGGTGGCGGAAGTTCGACATCAACCACGGGCTTTTCCCAAAGTTATACAACTTCTGCGTCAGCTGGTGAATTGTTAACATATTCAATTAATACCGCTGCTCTAACTTATTCTTATACCGTTACTAAAAGTTCTTACGGTTGCGACGTATCAACGGCAGCTTGCCATTCTGGGTCGGGTACATTGGTTAAAAATAGTGATGGCACATACTCACCTTCGCAATCTCCTACATCTAAAATATTTGCAGCGCAAAATGGGTTGATTGCTGGAAATATCGTGATAAGTTTGAATGGCGTTAACCAAACGGTACCTATTTTTGGCGTGTCTAATCCCATTACCACGATTACGGGCTTGGCTGGCACGTACAATTCGATGTCTTTACAGTGTACAGGCAAAACTTATGGTTTGATGACGGGTTGTCAAACTAGTTACGGCACAGTGAGCATAGCTACTAACGGGACTTTTACTTCATGTAATGGTGCCAACATAGCCGCGACTCCACATACCTGTACATCAACAATTACCGGTTCTATAGCATCTCTCGGAAATGGCACTTTCCAGTTTCAAGCTACTACTCCAGCAGGGGCTGCAACAAATTATTTTCTAGCATTCACTGCACCCAACGGACAAGTTGTAGGAGTAGTCGATTTTAATGATGCAACGGTTTTTGGTTATGGACAATCAATCCTTTCAACTTCCCAATCTGCTGCTATAGCAGATATTGCAGGAACTTACGTATGGAATACCGATTATGGCACCTCAGGAACTGTTACGCTTAATTCTACTGGTACAACAAGCTCAGGATGCGCAACAAATTTAAATAGTCCTTGGACAGGCATTGCAACAATAACTGGGGCCTGTAATACCGGTACTGGATATGGAATTTTGGCTGGTAATGGGGTTTATGTTTATACAAATCCTACTACCCCTAGTAAGCCGGCATATTATGAATTAGGGTTGCGAATTCAGTAAAAATTACCAAGCTACAACACTAATTTTGCAAATTCAGTTTATTGTCAGCTTGAGAGGTTGTTCTATCACTCGAAAAAGGGACGACTACAGAAGCTTCCCATCTGAGTGTCGGTTGTAGATACATATTAAAATTAATTACTTAAAGACCCTTTTGGTTTTAATACATTAGCGCTCCCGTAGCAGTCTTAATGACTAATACTGGGGCGTTCTTTTATTTTTTGTTCGTCACTTTTAACGTCACTTGAATATTGCCAGTTTCTGGGTCATGTTTGCGGATGCCAGCGGCAACCGTGTCCAGCCACTCACTGAGTCTTTGGGCGTAGCCGTCCAAGTGTAGATGGCGGTTGAAATCCGCGTAGATATGGTGGCAGATTTAATTTTCGATCAAAAGTCTACCAGACTATAAATTTATTCATTTTTTATTCGAACTTAAGTCGTCGTGCTATTTGGCTCTAGCCTTGTGCAAACCAATGAGGTAAAAAGGCAGTTTTGCCTTCGAAAGGTGCAAGCGCAGACAGCTTAGAAAATAAGCGATAAAAAGAATGCAGTCGGTTCTACGGGTTTGATTTTTACTATTAGTCTTCATAACACAAAGCGGAATGCGTTCGTAGCCTAGGTCAGTTTTCATGTGTTGGGTTTAACAACCCAGTCGGTTCCGTATCTACCATGCCTATCAGTTGCGGCTTAGCTCACTCAAGCGTACGATGTCGTTTATGGCTAATCCAATAAAAACCCTAGTCACTGCCGGGGGGCGCATCATCTGCCTTAGATGCACGGCCATGTCAAAACGTACTAAGCAGCAGTGTCGGGCCCCTGCTGTTAAAACCTCTAGAACTAATAAATGTCGTTTTCATGGTGGTCGTAGCACTGGGCCTAAGTCGGCTGAGGGCAAAGCGCGGATAGCTGCGTCTCATATCAAATACGGCACCGAGACCATCGCGATAAGAATTGAGCGCAGCAAGAGCAGTCTGGTGTTAGCCAAGCTCGAAGACATCATGCACCTTACAAACATGACTAATGCCTGCCGAACTAAGGGTAGGAAGCCCAACGGATATCGCCCGATTAGGAATACTGAGGAGGCGTGGCTTTTTATGTTGGGTGACGCATTACATCGTGTTAAGGCTTCAAAGGGGAGGGCAAAGTAATATTTTCCTAATACCCCTTGTACCCTTAGCGTTAATTTGCTTTGTAGAGATGATGGTATTTGAAGGGTGTGGACCTTAATTGGATGGGTAAAGCCTTTATCTGGCCAAACGGCCATAGTTTGCTCGCTTAAATTAGGGGTTCTGGGCACTATATATTTTCAAATAATCAATAACTTAACCTCTTAAATTGGTTAAATGGCCATTGTGCCCAGAGTTTTTTACAAAATTTCT
>CAILMA010000128.1 GCA_903835145.1 uncultured Bacteroidota bacterium | reverse complement strand
TGGAGACAGTATTATGGCTACGGATGCAAGTTTATGGGGACCTACGGGGGTAACATTAGATAGGTTTGGAAATATTTATATAGCCGAGTATGTCAACAACAGAATCAGAAAAATTGATACATCGGGCATGATCACGACTTTTGCGGGGTCAGGCGCAGGCGGGTCTTATGGATTGCACTATAGCGGAGATGGTGGCCCGGCGACTGATGCGGCAATGTGGGCTCCCAGTTCGGTGGCTGTTGATAGCAGCGGGAAAGTGTTTATTGCAGATTATTTCAATTCAAGGATACGGATGGTAGCAAGCGTTGGACCCGTGGAAGGTCCAGATACGGCCTGCATTAGTACTACAATAACATTGGCTGATACGGTTTCGGGTGGTACCTGGACCTCGAGTAATCCTGCTGTTGCGACGGTATCTGCTGAGGGCGTAGTTACCGGAATAACGCGTGGGTCGGTTGTTATTTCTTATACCATAGACGGGCAGACAATGGCTAAAACGTTGTATGTGAATTCACTTCCGAATGCAGCCAACATCAGTGGCAGTTTCTGGATTTGTCCAGGTGCGACAAGCACTTATACTGATGCTACGCCGGGTGGTGTTTGGGGAATTACAAACGGTTCTATTGCAACAATTTCAACTACGGGTGTAGTTACTACTTTAGCTTCTTCGGGCAATGATACTGTAATTTATTCGATTACGAATACTTGTGGCACCACCGCAAGGCGCAAGGCAATTAGAGTGATCGGTACAACAATTCCTTCTGCAATCTGCGGTTCAGGCGGTAGTATATGCGTTGGGTCATCACTTACTTTAGCAGAATATACTGCCGGTGGCACCTGGAGCAGCACAAATGCCGGGGTTGCTTCTGTTTCTTCATCAGGTGTGGTAACAGGAATTTCAGCGGGCACAGATACAATTAAATATACGGTTACAAACAGTTGCGGTGTAACAGGATCTTCCTACCGCGTAGTGAGGATAATCAGTGTGCCCGATGCGGGAACGATTACTGGCTCTACGACTTTAGTAGTGCATCATTTCGACACGCTTACAGCTTCAGTGAGCGGCGGCAGGTGGGGTAGTATGTATACAACCTACGGAACAATAAATGGGGTAGGTGTTTTGTGCGGGATAGCCGCAGGTATAGATACGGTAACCTACTCGGTAACAAATGCCTGCGGCACTGGTATTGCTAAAAAAGCGGTTACCATTGCGGCGCATAGGGAAGACAACACAGGAAATACATTGCCTGAGGAGGAAGCGGGTGGAATAAAGGTTTATCCTAACCCAAGCAACGGATTAGTTACAATTCAGCTCGATGGCAGTGTTACAGCTGTATCTATAATCGTGACTGATATAAATGGGAAGGTATTGATTTCAAAAACGACGGAAGGATCAAGTACGCAACTTTCTCTTGGTGATTATCCTGCTGGTATTTACTTGCTGAGTGTTAATGCGGGTGGTAAGATCTATAAAGAGAAACTGGTAGTAGAATAATATTTAGCAATGAATTATAATGCGGTGTTCGGGTAACCGGGCGCCGCATTTTTTTTGTTTTCACCGCATTTTTTACCGTTAGTGAAGAAAAACGACCGTTCGTTCCTTTTATTTGGATGCAGGCATGATATTGGTGTACCTTGTCAGGTATATTAAAATAAAATTTTACCTTATGAACAATCAATTCAAAACCAGATTATTACAGATCGTTTTCCTGACAGTTGTAATTGGTGCTACTCAAACGCATGCGACCGCGCAAAATATTAATACTATTGCCGGAAACGGCACAGGTGGATATAGTGGGGATGGTGCCGCTGCATCGACAGCGGAGGTGAACACCCCATGGGGCCTGGCGGTAGATGGAGCTGGCAATATATTAATAGCAGATGCAGGCAACAGCAGAATAAGGAAAATAAATGCTGCCGGGGTGATTAGTACTATTGCCGGTACGGGGACAAGTGGTTTTGCAGGTGATGGTGGACAAGCAACTGCTGCCCAACTCAGTAACCCGCAGGGTATTGCGGTAGATGGCAGTGGTAATATATTTGTTGCAGATGCAGGTAACAACAGGATAAGGAAGATAGCACCGTCAGGTGTCATCACTACATACGCTGGTACAGGCACATCGGGCTACAGCGGCGACGGTGCAGCTGCTACCGCAGCTAATCTGGCATCACTAATGGGTATAGATGTAGATGCAGCCGGGAATCTTTATGTTCCCTGCAGCGCATCTGCAAGAATAAGAAAGGTATCAACAACAGGTATAATTACAACGATAGCTGGTACGGGCACAGGTGGGTTTAGCGGGGACGGTGGACCAGCTACAGCTGCAAAAATAAACGGACCGGTAGATGTAGTTGTTGATATATATGGGGGTATTTATTTTACTGACCAAGCCAACCACCGGGTGCGCCTGATAAGTGGGGGCACTATATCTACGGTTGCCGGTACGGGAGCAAGCGGCGACTCGGGAGATGGTGGTGCTGCGACCGCGGCTACCTTTACACAGCTTTCGGGAATTGACGTTGATAATATGGGAGATGTTTTTGTATCGGACTGGGGCGCAAGCCGGGTGCGGATGATAGATGCTGCCGGAAATATCAGTACTTATACTGGCACGGGAGCTGCTGGTTTTGCGGGTGATGGTGGCGCGGCTGCAACCGCTCAAATCAGCCATCCAGAGGCGATTTGTCACGACCCATGCGGCAACTATTACATTGCCGATCGCAATAACAACAGGATACGCAAGACACAAATCAATAATCACCCACCCTCTTTTGCTGCGGGTGCCGCCGTATCTATTTCTTTATGCCAGGGAGCAGGCGCTCAGCATCTGGATTCCATGCTTTCCGTAAACGATGTTGACGCAGGGCAGCCAGAAACCTGGGCGATACTTACAGCGCCTTCCCATGGCACTACTGGCGGATTTCCGAATACCCAAACGTCAACAGGCGGTGGGGTGAGTTCCGTTGGCCTGGTATATACGCCGGCAACAGGATACAGCGGTACTGATTCTTTCAAGGTTACCGTTAGCGATTGTTTCGCGCTGGATACAATTGTTGTTCGGGTGAATGTAACAGCCTTACCTACCGCAGGCACTATTTCAGGCATCGATTCCATTTGCCCCGGTTATACCACTTTCCTCAGCAGTACCGTTGCCGGTGGTACCTGGTACAGCGCCAATACTACCATAGCGACAGTTACAGCATCTGGTGCAGTTTGGGGTTCAATGCCGGGAAATGACGTGATAAAATACGTTGTCAGCAACAGTTGCGGTACAGATACCGCTTCTTATGCTGTAGTTGTGAGGGCGCTATGTGCTGATGGTGTACAAAATATAAACGGGCAAACCGATATATTCGGGATTTACCCTAACCCTAACAAGGGTGAATTTAATATTGCATTATACACAACAGTGCCAACTCCTGCTAAAATAACAATTACAGATATTATGGGCAATGCTGTACAGGCATTTGACATGAATGTTAATTCAACCCAGACAGTGCAGTTGAATGTTTCGCCGGGTATTTACCTTGTAACAGCGACTACAGGAAACGGGAAAATGGTTAAAAGGATTTTGGTACAATAAGGACGTTCCTTAAATGGACAATGCAAGCAACACCTACCCCGCTAATTGTGAAAATTGGCGGGGTATTTCATGTTTTGTCATCGCTTGAATTGGTGCGCTTTTCGTTTAGCAGGTCTGTAGCGGGCTGTTAGCAGCGTTTAACATATCTTTTCTACCTTTGGCGCATTCCAAACTATTAAAAACATACAAATGGCAAAAAGTCGGGGCGGAGTAAATCCGGGAATTAAATATATTGTTTTATTGATTGTCGGGTTAATATTGCTGGTAGTAAATGCCGCAGAATTGATGGATGCTCATGAGGAAACGATTGTGAGCTCGGGTGGACCTGAGGGCGCCAGTATTTTCTTTCTCATATTTGGGCTGGTATTGTGCCTGGCAGGTGTACTTGGCATGGTGAAACTGAGCCGGGAGAGCAAGACGAGGAGGTATTAATATTGAAACAAATTGTTGGTCTTTTGCATTGCAAACCAACAAGAAAATAGAATAAAAGTCCATTACACTCAAACATTTCGATGAGATTAAATTTTCTTTTTTTACCGCTTTGCCTTCTATCTGGAATCGCATCAGCGAAACATGGACATACTGCCGTTGGCCAAAAGGATACTATACAGCATATAATGCTTGATACACTTGAGGTTAGTGCCCCGGCGGGGTTACCTCCATATCAGCCATCAGCACCGCGCACGTGGGAGATCAGGAACACGCGTGTAGCGCTATCATTTGATTTCAAAGGGAAGACAGCCAATGTGCGGGAGTGGGTGAAACTTGCACCGTATTTCTTTACTACCGACAGCCTTGTACTTGATGCCAAAAGTATGCAGATAGACAGTGTGAAACTGGTAGGTAAGCATGCCGGTGAAAAGTTAAGTTATGTTTATAAAGCAGATGTGCTAAAAATAAAGTTTGATCATAGGTTTCAATGTTCTGATAGCCTGGAACTGTATCTGAAATACGTTTCCATGCCCTATGGCAACCAGACAGGTGGCAGCTCTGCGATAAGCGACGACCGTGGTTTGTATTTTATAAATACCGACTACAGTACACCTTATAAGCCTGCTGAAATTTGGACACAAGGGGAAACGGAATCTAATTCGCACTGGATGATAACAGTGGATAAGCCTAACACAAGATTTACAACACAGATAGAGTTGACGGTGCCGGATAGTTTCACAACCCTAAGCAACGGTGCGCTCCTAAAGCAAACGAAAGCGGCGGGTGGGCTGCGGACCGATAGCTGGAAAATGGATATGCCGATACAGGCCTATGCTGTGATGTTTGCGATTGGGAAGTTCACTATTGTAAAGGACAAGTGGCGAAATAAAGAAGTGAATTTTTATGTAGAGCCTGAATATGCACCTTATGCCCGCCTGATGTTTAACCGCACCAGTGAGATGATGGAGTATTTTTCGGAGCGCACGGGGGTGCCCTATCCCTGGAACAAGTACAGCCAGGTGGTTGCTCGCGACTATGTTTCCGGCGCTATGGAAAACACCAGTGCATCGCTATTTGGCGAGTTTATGAATCAGGACGCGCGGGAGATTGCAGATAAGAATTCGGAAGATGTAGTTTCTCATGAGCTCTTCCACCAATGGTTTGGTGACTATGTTACGTGCGAATCCTGGTCAAATATCACTGTCAATGAGTCATTCGCCAACTACGGTGAGCAACTTTGGGACTATCATAAACATGGTAAAGCAGCAGGAGATGAGCTTGCCTGGGCTGACCTGCAAAAATACATTGGCAGCACACTGACAAAAGACCCACAACTTGTGCGGTTTAATTATGACAACCGGGAGGAAGTGTTTGATGCAATTTCTTATAACAAGGGTGGGGCTATATTACACTATCTTAATACTATAATAGGTGATGAGGCATTTGACAGGGCCATGAAGCTATACCTGACGAAGAATGCGCTACACAGCGCTGAAGCCCATAACTGGCGACTGGCGGTGGAAGAGGCAACCGGGCTGGACTGGAACTGGTTTTTTAATGAATGGTATTACCGGGCAGGTCACCCGGTACTTAAAGTGACCAGCCGCTATAATGACACGACCCAGAAAGTTACGGTGACCGTGAGCCAGGTGCAGCAAGACAGCAGTTTTAACTATAGGCTGCCATTGAAGGCTACTTTGTTTACTGGTAGCCAAACAGAGGATGTTGATTGGTTGATAGATAAGCGCAACACGACCTTTGTTTATGACTATAAAAATGGCATCAGGCCTGTGGTGCTTCCGGACTGCCAGCATGTGCTGCCCGGCACGGTGAAAGACAGTAAGAAACCTGAGCAATGGCTGACGGTTTATAAAGGCTCGGGCGGGTATGTATCTAAATTGCTGGCATTGCGTGAGGCTTTCAAGCAGCTATCTGACAGTGCAAGCCAGGAGATAGTTACCCTCGCGCTGAGCGATAGCCTTAAGGCGATACGGCAGGTTGCCGTGTCTTGGATGGACGATGTGCAGAGCGAAAAATACAAGCGCTTGTGGACGGGGAAAATTATTAGCCTGGCAAAGACAGACAGTATAAGGCAGGTACGTGCGGCTGCTCTGGGGCAACTGGGTGTCTGGCAGGTAACCAGTGCCAAGCGCGACATTGTGAACGCGTTGAAAGACAGTTCCTATCTGGTAGTTGGTCGGGCACTTGAGGCATTGAAAAAAATTGACAAAGACACGGCATATATCTGTGCCCTGAAATTGCTGGAAGCGAACCCCGGCGGGCAGCTGAAGTTTTCGATACTTGGTGTGATAGCAGCTAAAGCTGCTGATGAAGATGTGAAAATATTTGAACAGATCGGGCCGCACTACCAGGGGGCAAAAAAGTTTCAGTTTACGGTTAGTCTGTCAACCTACCTTAACCATGTAAAGAGTGATGCTTCTTTTGAGCGAGGCGTGAAATTATTTGCTTATCTGGTTCAGACTGAAGGACTCAGAACCTACCGAATCTATTTAGGGGCAAGTTTGTTTCAGCTTGCAGGCGACGTAAAAAACGATTCGAAGTCAGACAATAAAGAGGAAGCGGCAACCGCAGAGCGACGGCTGGGTGTGTTAAGAGATGCGCTACAGCAGGTTATTGATGCAGAAAAAGACGACGCTGCGAAAATAGATTTTGAAAAACAGTTCAAGAGTGCATTTAAAAAGGATTAGCAAATATTGATGAAAAGAGCCCACCGGGCGGTAATTTATAAAAATGTATTAAAGCGCAGGCTGCGATTTTTCGCAGCCTGTTTCCGTTTTGGCGGCATTGAATACAACTATAGCCAATTTAAATAGGCTATTTATAAAGCTGATGATGATTGGAAGAAATATTTTGTTTAATTTTGAATGGAATTATTTAAACAAAATGCAGACTTACCAAATCAATGATCTTGAGCGACTGACCGGACTGAAGGCACATACCATAAGGATATGGGAGAAGAGGTATGGCTTAATAAGCCCTGACCGCACAACGACCAACAGACGGAACTACACCGATGCGCAGGTGCGGAAGCTGCTGAATGTAACGACGCTCATAGCTCAAGGGCACAAAATATCGAAAATAGCGGGGTACAGCGAAGATGAGATATTTGAATACATAAAACAACAGGCGGAAAGGGATCAGTTAGACAGCGTAGGTGCGGGGTATATAAATGACCTTATAAAGTGTATGCTTTCGCTTGATGAAGTGGGTTTCGAAAAGATTTTTTCATCAGCGGTGTTGCGCTATGGTCTTTTTGATGCCATGTTGAAAGTGGTTTATCCGTTTCTTAAAAAGACCGGTGTACTCTGGTGCATAAATAAGACGGCACCTGTGCAGGAGCATTTTGCAAGCTCGATAGTGCGGAGAAAGCTAATGGCTGCTATTGATGGACTAATGCCCCCGGCAATAAGCGATCCGACGTTCTTGTTGTTTTTGCCACCAAATGAGTGGCACGACGTGGGTCTGTTGTTTTCCAACTACATACTCAGGAGCAAGGGCATTAAAACCATTTACCTTGGGCAGAACGTACCTCACAAAGATATTTTAGAGATTGTGGAAGAGGTAAATCCGCAATACCTGTTGTTTTTCTACGTGGCGATGAGGCCGGCGGAAGAGATTAAGGAGGAGATAACCGCACTGAGTAAGGTGAGCGCTGCTACCGAGGTTTTAGTTTCGGTGAATGCACACATGAAGGCGGAACTCGAAACTACGGAAGAGAATATAACGTATATCAAGGACGCCTACCACTTGTTGGAGTTGATAAATGCAAATATTTAGAGAAGTGAATGCAACCGGGCATTTTATAAATAATACAAATTGAGTAGAGTATCAGTAATAGGTAGTGGTTTTTCGGGATTAGCTGCGTCCTGTTTTTTAGCAAAACAGGGTGTGGATGTGACTATTTTAGAGAAGAATGAAACGTTGGGCGGTCGCGCGAGGGTGATACATCAGTCAGGTTTTAAATTTGACATGGGCCCGAGCTGGTACTGGATGCCGGATATATTTGAACATTTTTTTGAGCAGTTTGGGAAGGTGCCATCAGATTACTATCAACTGGTGAAACTGGACCCCGGTTTTCAGATGATTTTCAGCAAGGATGATGTGGTGGCCGTGCCGGCGAGTCTTGAAGGAATCTATGATTTGTTTGAGTCGATAGAAAAAGGAAGTGCAGTAAAGTTGAGACGGTTTTTAGCCGAGGGTGCGTTCAAATATAAAATAGGGATGAGTGAGTTGGTATACAAGCCCTCTTTCAGCCTTATGGAGTTTGCCAGTCTGAAAGTGATTTCCGGTGCAACAAGGATGCACATGTTCAGCTCTGTGCGGAGTTATGTGCGGCAGTTTTTTAAAGATGAGCGATTGATAGCGCTTATGGAGTTCCCGGTATTGTTTCTTGGCGCAATGGCCGATAAAATACCTGCTCTTTACAGTCTTATGAACTATGCTGCATTAACAATGGGCACATGGTACCCAATGGGAGGTATGACCCGCATTGTGGAAGCAATGGAAGACCTTGCAACGTCGCTTGGAGTGAAGTTTGAGACTGGCTGCAACGTTGAAAAAATAGTAACCAGCAATGGAAGCGTAAAGAAGCTGCAAACTTCAGGGGGCGCATTTTTATGCGACGGGGTAGTATCCTCAGCCGACTACCACCATACGGAACAAAAGCTGCTGGATGAAAAAGACAGGAATTACAATGAAGATTATTGGTCGGGAAGAACGTTTGCACCCTCCTGCCTGATT
>CAILMA010000127.1 GCA_903835145.1 uncultured Bacteroidota bacterium | reverse complement strand
CTGATGCTTGGAAGTAATCATTCCGAGAACGGTGGTGTTCACCTTGCTCTTGGGTTTCAATTCGATTACATCGCCGGAGCGAAGCGTGTAGGAAGGGATGTTCACAACACTGCCATTCACCATAATGTGCTTGTGCGATACCAACTGGCGTGCTGCCGGGCGGGTAGGGGCCAAGCCCAAACGGTAAACGGGATTGTCTAAACGTGCTTCCAACAGTTTGATCAAGTTCTCACCGGTTGCACCTTTCAAACGTGCAGCTTCAACATATGTGTTGGCAAACTGACGTTCCAAAAGACCGTAGGTGTACTTGGCTTTCTGTTTTTCTTTAAGCTGCACGGCATATTCGCTCGCTGCCTTGCGCTTCTTCGTCGGTCCGTGTTGGCCCGGCGGGTGACTGTTTTTTTGCAGGCTCTTGCCTGATCCTAGGATGGGCTCGCCGAATATGCGGCAAATCCTGTTTTTTGGTCCTGTGTAACGTGCCATATCGATTTTTGTTTGGCCGGTGCGTCTCCTGAAAAATCGTAAAATCCGATCCGTACCGGCAATGGTTGTTATAAAAAAAGAAAAAATACTGATGTTATACCCTACGTTTCTTGGGTGGACGGCAGCCGTTGTGTGGCAACGGGGTAACGTCTTTAATGGAAGTCACTTCGATTCCAACGGCCGCAAGCGCCCTGATGGCTCCCTCACGACCCGAACCCGGACCTTTCACAAACACATCGGCCTTTTTCATGCCGGCGTCTGCTGCAACTTTCGCGCAATCCTGAGACGCGGTCTGTGCCGCATAGGGGGTGTTCTTCTTAGAACCGCGGAAACCCATTTTCCCGGCCGATGACCAAGAAATGACTTGTCCGGCACGGTTCGTCATGCTGATGATGATGTTGTTGAAGGTGGCGTTCACGTGAACTTCTCCGTGTACGTCTACCTTTACGATGCGTTTTTTCGCAACGGTTTTTGCAGATGCCTGCTGGTTTGCTTTTGCCATTTTGTAAATAAGGTATGCTGTAATGAACAATCAAGCGGCTATTAGGCCGCCGTAAGTCCTTTCTCCCCGAAGCACCCAATGCCCGGATCCGACAAGGACCTACATTTGATTTCTTGGGTGCTTTTTTCTTACCTGCAACTGTCTTACGCTTACCTTTACGGGTACGGCTATTGGTACGTGTGCGTTGGCCGCGAAGGGGAAGTCCTTTACGGTGACGCAGGCCGCGATAACATGCAATATCCATCAGGCGCTTGATGCTCATTTGCACTTCGGAACGCAACTGGCCTTCAACTTTGAATTCGGAGTTGATGATATTACGTATCGCAGTCTGCTCGTCATCATTCCAATCCAAGGCTTTCTTGTCGTAACTGATGCCTGCTTTGTCCAAAATGTATTGTGCAGTGTTGCGACCAATACCGTAAATGTAGGTGAGTGCAATCTCACCACGTTTGTTCTTAGGTAAATCTATACCGGCTATACGGGCCATGAAAAAAAAAATTTTTACTCCGATGACGGAACCCGTCATCGGAGTCGTTTATGTTATTTGATATCTTGCTGTTGGTTCTGCACAAAGTTGATGTTGTCAGTAAGTCGCGATTCCCCGTCAGGTTTCACGATCACTACTTATCCCTGCCTTTGTTTGAAACGCGGGTTCTTTTTGTTTATGATGTACAGCTTGCCTTTTCTGCGTACGATTTTGCAGTCGGCACTGCGCTTTTTTATTGATGCTCTAACTCTCATAACGTATGTTGGTATTTATTTTCGTTAACGTTTGAACCCGATTCTTTGGGTCGGTTCCCTATTTATAACGGTATATTATCCTTCCGCGACTGAGGTCGTACGGACTCATTTCCACGCCGACTTTATCGCCGGGAAGGATGCGGATGTAGTGCATACGCATCTTACCGGAAATCGTGGCGAGTATTTCGTGTCCGTTCTCCAAACGCACCCGGAACATTGCATTGGACAACGCTTCTATAATCGTTCCGTCTTGTTTGATTAGTGACTGCTTAGCCATATTTTAAAGGACTGCAAAGGTATGGAAATATTGTCGAGATAAAATAAAGTTTTTTTCGGAAAATTCAACTTTCCTCAAAAAAATCTTTCTATGCTCCATAAAATTCCGTTTCTGCTCTTTAAAGGCCCTACGGCATACATTTCTCAATGCTGGCCCATAGCCTCCCGGCCGATTGTTCCCAAGAGAATTTTTCCCGCTGTGTCCTCGCATTGGCTACCAAACGCGCACGCAAAGCTTCGTCCTTATATAATAGGTGCATTTTGTTGGCAATGTCGTCGGGGTCGGTTGGGTCTACCTCCAGCGATGCTGCTCCGCCAACTTCGGGCATAGACGAGGTCTTGCTGATGATGGACGGTACGTCGCACTGCATGGCCTCCAATATGGGTATGCCGAAGCCCTCAAAAAGTGAGGCATATACCAAGGCATAAGCACTCCCCATGATTGCAGATAAGTCGTCTACATTGCGGTAGCCCACCCAATTAACGTCTTCCTTAAAGGGCATGTCTTTTTTCAGTTGCTCCACTTCATCATATTTCCAAGCCGGTCGCCCCACTATTACGAGCTTCATGTTGGTCTTCTGGCGTTTTTTGAAGATAACGAAAGCCTGAAGAAGGTTTACGATGTTTTTTCGGGGATGTATGGCGCCCGCAAAAACGAAATACTCGCAGCCATCCGTAAACCTATCTTTCACGGCTTTTCGTTCCTCAAAACTCAATGGCTTATACTCGTCGTGGGCTCCATTGTATACTACATCTATTTTAGCCGGCTCAATTCCGAACCGTTTGCAAATGTCTTGTTTCGAATATTCCGATACCGTAGCAATCCGGGTGGCCTTTTGGGCAAAAAGTGGGGTATAATGCCGCCAGTACCACCGCTGGCTCGCTACAAAATGCTCTGGATAATGTTCCACCGCCAAGTCGTGGATGACCAAGCACGTAGGCACTTTGGTGGCCAACGACAAAAAACTGTCGGTAGACACGAACAAATCTATTTTATGTTTTTTGAGCATGAAGGGTATGCTCCACTCAAACCACAGGTAGAACAGCACGGGGTGCCGAGCCTGCGGGTGAACTACTACAGGGGTCACATTGTCTGCAAAGACAAACTGCGGATCGTAGTCGCGGTCAAAGAAGAAAAAAAATTCGTGTTCGGGGTGATCCCTCACAATCCTCCTGATGGTTTGGTAAGTGAACCAACCGATTCCTTCCAATTTTCCCTTCAGCAGCAATCGTGTATTTACAGCAATCCGCATACCTTGTCGCAGCAAAAATATACTTTTACTGCTTTTTGTGGAGTAAATCCCTGTTGATGCGGCGTTTTTTTATTAAAAACATATTGTTTGTCATTGCTGCGAATGTCATAGTTAAGCCCATTTGGGTATTTATGATAGACAGGAATGTACAAAATACCGTTGCCGCAGGTGACTACGGCACCTATCAGGCCCTTATGAGCTTGAGCATCATTTTTCAAACCGTTCTCGATTTCGGTATCACCAACTACAATAGCCGCACCATCTCCATGAACCCGGAGCGGTTGCCAACTTTATTCCCGGCCATGCTCTCTGCCCGGTTGGTGTTGATGGTGGTTTACATGGTGCTTGCGTTTGGAGGTGGTTGGCTGTGGGGTTACCGTGGTTGGGAACTTTCGTTGTTGGTTGGTGTCCTTCTGGTGCAATCGTTGAATGCCCTTGTGGCGTTCATCAGAAGCAATGTAAGTGCGTTGCACCGTTTCAAGACCGATGGCGTCCTCTCTATCGTGGACCGCTTACTGATGATAGTGATCTGCGGGGTACTACTTTTGAATCGGAGCTATTTTGGTACGTTTAAAATAGAATGGTTCGTTGTAGCGCAGATTTTTTGCTATCTCACCGCGGCCGTGGCGGGCTATATCATCTTAAGGCGCATTGGCAAGGTCAAATTACAGTTTTCCTTCAGCGTTGGCGAGATACTTGGCGTTATGCGCAAGAGCCTTCCATATGCATTGCTCATTTTCCAAATGTCCATATATAACCGTGCCGATGCCGTTATGATTGAGCGGCTGCGGCTGGATGGCAAAGTGCAGGCAGATATGTGGGCGGCCGCATTTCGCCTCTTAGAGGTGTCCAACATGTTCGGCCTCATGTTTGCAACCATGTTGCTGCCGCTTTTCGGTCGCATGCTTTCGCAAGGCGACGATGTGGGGAGCATTGTGAGGTTGTGTGTGAATATGATGTTGCCCATGTCGGTGGTTGTCGGGGTTGGGTGCTGGGTTTCGCGAAACGAAGTGATGCACATGCTCTATAAGTCAG
>CAILMA010000126.1 GCA_903835145.1 uncultured Bacteroidota bacterium | reverse complement strand
TCGTCGTCACGTTCAATGGAATATCCGGGGAGATATTGAGCTACAAAAAAGAAAAAGGCGCAGAAAAAGAAAAAATTATACTGTCTGTCGGGACATTTAACATCAGGAAAAACCAAAAGAACCTGATAAAAGCATTTTTGCAGAGCGGCATAAAAGACAGCTACACACTCGTACTTATTGGCGATAAAAACAAGGTGTTTGCAGAAGCCGGAATCGATGAAGCGGACTTAAACGCACCCAACATTAAAATAATAGAACGACCCAAAGACAACGAACTGCTTCTTATGTACGAGCGCGCCGAAGTAATAGTATCACTTTCGGAATATGAAGGGTTTGGGATACCACTGCTCGAGGGGCTTTATTTTGGATGCAAAATAATTTGTTCTGATATCCCGGTTTATAAAGAAATTTATGGTGACGTTGCAACCTTTTGTAATCCGCATGAGATTGGTGAAATAGCACAACTGCTTGAAGCGGTTATAAAGTCTGGTCTGCCACCCAGTGAGAAATTGGCTCAAAGCCTTCTTGCGAAATATTCGTATTCCGAAGCGGCGAGGGAAATACTTGTAGCGGTGAAGGCAGCTGGGAAATAATTTCTTGAAATTCTCCCCAACACTTACTATTTAATTTAATTTAAGATTGGGTTGATTTTGTGATTGCTACTTTTGACCTTTGACCTACTGATGAAACTGGCTTTTGTACATGATTGGTTTAAGGCGAATGGCGGAGCTGAGAAAGTAGCCGGTGAAATACTGGATATTTATGCTGCCGAAGAAGTTACCGTTTATACTTTGTTCGACAAATTTTCGCCAACTGATCATGCCCAGATTTTGAAGAACAACAAAATCGAAACCTCACCATTACAGCACATACCTTTTATATCCCGTATTTATAGATACTTGCTGCCGTTTATGCCATGGCTTATACAGCGTTTCGGGTTAAAGAATTTTGACCTTATCATATCAACATCCCACGCTGTCGCAAAAGGTATTGGTGCCGACCCCGGAATATTGAACATTTGTTACTGCCATACCCCGATGCGATATGCATGGGATATGTATGACGATTATGTAGCACATCATGCCGTTGCGCGTTGGTTTGTTTATAAATGGTTCATTAATAAAATCCGTAGCTGGGATTTAAAAACAGCAGGAAACGTTCATTACTTCATCGCTAATTCCTACCATGTTAAGCAAAGGATAAAAAATAGTTACAATCGGGATGCAACGGTTATATACCCGCCAGTAAGAATAGAAAAATTCAAACTGTATGAGGGCCCACGGAAAGATTATTATTTGTGTCTTGGAAGGTTTGTTCCATACAAAAAGATAGATATGATTGTAAATGCATTCCGCGGGATGCCGGACAAAAAATTAGTGCTGATAGGGGAGGGCTATGGATCGGCAAAGTTTAAAAAAATACTGAGTGAATGTCCGAATATTGAGTGGCTTGGGTATAAGAACGATGCGGAAATGATAATCTATATTCAGGAGGCAAGGGCTTGTATCTTTGCTGCAAAAGAAGACTTTGGGATTATGTGTGTCGAAGTGCAGGCTTGTGGTACGCCGGTGCTGGCGCTTGACTATGGCGGCTATCGAGAAACCGTTGCTGATGGTATCTCCGGCTATTTATTTCCGGAACAGAATGAAGATAGCGTGATTGAAGCTGTGCATAAGCTGGAGGCGCAGCCGCTGAATGACAGCAAAGCCATAAGAGCAAACTCACTTCGTTTCTCTGATGAGCGGTTTAGGCGAGAGTTCCGGGATTTTGTAAATAATTGTAAACAAACATTTGAGACTGCAGGCAAGCATGTTAGATAAAGATAGAATACATAAGTATGTTGCCCGCTTGCTCATGGTGTCGTTTTTTATGCCACCAAAGCTTCAGGTGATAGTTCTTTTTGGGTCATGCATCTATTTTATTGTGGCGTCTATTAAGGCAAAGGAATACCCCGAAAAAAGAAACTATTTGTCGGCACTGGGGCTTGGCAGCATTTACTTTTTGTTTCTTGCGGCGCTGGCTTTTACTCCTGCACCGTTTTCAAGAATAGCGCATAACTACAGTGAGTGGCGTATCTCTTATATATTACTTCCTATTGTAACGGCAACATGGTCAGCAAGGATAAGGCAGATTGTTTTTAACGAGTTGCCCTACTTCATTTATACTTGTTTTTTGGCGTGCCTTGTCACCAACGGATATTTTTTGGTTAAATACCTAACAGCGCCTACGGGATTTAAGGATGTAAACCACGTTACCTACAGGGTGTTTTTCGAAGAGTTTATTGGTCTGCACCCTACATATATAAGCATGTATCTTGCTTTTTGCCTTGGGCTGCTGCTGGTGGTATGCCGGCAAATGAATAGAACATTGAAGTATTTTCTGTTTTATTCGCTTATTTTATTCATACTGGCATTGTTCGCTAAGTCGCCACTGATTGCTTTGGCTGTTATCATTTGTCATTTTGGTTGGATCAATAAATCAAGGCTTTTGCGTTATAAATGGTTGTTTGCAGGCATGCTTGCCGTAATGGTTGCTGCCTATGCCTTTATACCTTTTGTAAGCCAGCGCGCGCATGAAATGGTCGGCATTTCCGGCGAAACATTGAAATCAAATGTGATAGACAATTCAATTTCTGAGCGTAAAATGATTTGGTCTGTAGATAATGCTATGCTGCACCAATACTGGATGACTGGCTGCGGACCCGGGCGCCTGCTCTATCTTTTAAAACAACGATATTTCTTTTATTCCGTTTATTATGGGCATGACATTAGTTCATTCGATCCCCACAATGAGTATTTTTACGAGTGGCTTTCCTTTGGAATGATTGGAATAGGTATTTTATTTTTAACACTTGGTTATCAACTATTTAAGGCAATAAACCGAAACAACTACATTTATCTATATTTACTCACTATTCTCGGCATTACCTTCTTCACAGAAAGTGTTTTGGCCCGTCAGCAGGGGGTAATATTCTACGCCTTTTTTACGTCGTTATTCTTTTTCATGACCAATTCAAAAAAACTGAACACCACAATACGTTAGCATGACCAAGAACGAAAAAGACCGATATATCCTGTTTTCAGCATTGTCTTATATCTGTAGTTTTACAATGGTTTATATACATTGTTCCGAGCTGTATAACCGGCAAAAGGGGATTCTTACCTTTCTGCAAATGAAGTCTGATCTCGATTCTTTCCGGGCTATGGTGTATTCTTATTTCTGGGCTATCTTATTCTTGGTACTTATGGCGCTACAAATCGTCTATAATGTTCGGAAAAAAGTAAAAACCGTCTACGTACTTTCAGGAATTGTTATCGTATGCTTCCTCGTTTCATTTTATCTCGATTGGCGGTTTTTCTTTAACTCGTAAAACTTTTGGAACGATAAAAAACTAAAGTGCAACATCTGAATTGCTATTTTTTATTTTTTCATCGTGGCAAAAGTCATAAAATAGGCACTATTCGCAGATTTTGCGCCTTGAAAAAAAGAAAAATATCTGCGCCATATGATGCACTTTATTTTTTCAACGTTCCTTACTTTTGCCCACTAAATTAAAAATCAATTGGAAATAGCTTTTTATATAGTGCTTGCGGTTGCACAGGTGGCCATACTGGTGTGGTATTTTATGAACAGCCGAAAGAAAAGCAAGGCGGCCCGGGAAAAAAAGGACTTGCTTGCAAGGGAATATCCTTATGAGGGCATGAGGAATGTGGCTCTAAATGCGAACCCCGGTGCTATTATAGCCAATGTGCCTGATAATGAAGTATATGTATACGGAGCGGCTATGGACTGGGATATGGGAAATGATACGATAACGCTGATAGCACAGATAACCGGAGATGCCAGCATGTATGTAAAATCGGGTGGGGGAATAGTTGGTGGCGGTAAGCACCCCAACGTGAGTGAGGCGGCACAAAAATTCATCAATAAGGCACAACAGTTCCTGCAATTTACATCATCAACCAACGCTACACCCTTGCCTGATAAAAACTGTATCAGGTTCTACTTACTTACCAACAAAGGAAAATTTACTGCTGGCGACAGCATGGCAAACATAGAAAACAAATCATCGCACTGGGCTGGCCTCTTTGAAGAAGCCAACACAGTAATAATGGAAATGAAAAAAAGTGTGATTACCATCTAATTACGCACTCTTATAATAATTCGTGCTCGCTAACCAGGTAAATAAGTTGTGCCAATATGACTGAACCGAGTTCGAGCTCTCGGTGGTTTACATTCTCAAATACATCATTATTAGTATGGTGTATATCAAAGTACCTTTGAGAGTCAGGGATAAGGCCGGCAACCGGTACGTTCAATTTCTTATGGATAGGTGAAATATCAGAACCGCCTTCTTCCATACTGAAGTCATAAACGCCATACGGAAGGAACAGCGCTTTGTTGGCCCGTATTCGTTCTTTCAAACCATCGGCCATTTCCATCCCTATGCCGCGGGGTGAAAAGCCGCCGGCGTCAGTTTCTATAGCTAATATGTGGTGTTCCTTTTTCGATAAAGCACTATCAGCATATGCTTCGCCGCCCTTGGTTCCATTTTCTTCGTTCATGAACAACACAGCCCTTACAGTGTATTTAGGTCTTATACCAAGTGCCTTAAAAGCCCTAAGCACTTCTATAGACTGCACACAGCCTGCGCCATCATCGTTAGCACCCTCACCTACATCCCACGAGTCGAGGTGACCGCCAACGGTTATGATGCTATCGGGGTACTTACTGCCGCGTATTTCACCTATAACATTATAAGACGGCCTTAGGTCGGTGTTCATGTGGCATTCAGACTGCATTTTAGCCATTACTTTGCCACGGGCACAGTATTTTTCCAGCGAATCGGCAGTGTAGTTACCGAGCGCCATTTCCGGGATTTTGGCAAAAGAATCGTTGTAATGCATGCCGCCAGTGTGCGGGAAATCATCTGCTCCGGTACTCATGGAGCGGATGATAACACCAACAGCACCCTTTGATGCCGCTATTGAAGGACTTGCAAACCGGTACTTTACCGCATCGCCATAGCCATTGAAGGTGAAAACGAAATCCTGCCGGAAACGATAGTTGAAATAAACGATTTTCCCCTTTACAGCCCCGGCTGGCAGTGCATTCAACTCATCGAAGTTATGCACCATAACTATCTCAGCCTCAAGGGGTTTCCCATTGGTACCTTCACTATTTCCGAGTGACAGGGCTGTAACTTTTTTGTATTGTCCGTTCGCTATTTTGAGCATAAGGCTTTCCTTGCCTCGATACCAGTAAGGTACATTTGCAGGCTGTAACCAAACTTTGTCAGCTCCGCTCTCTTTCATTGCTTTTTCGCCCCATTCGACGGCTTTTGCAGCACCTGCTGATCCGCTTATGCGGTTACCTACGTTTTTACAAAGCACGCGAAGGTTTTCGTATGATGCGCCATGCAGCAGTATTTCATCAGAGATTTTCCGGAACATTAAAGAATCCTGGGCAAGAGATTGAAGAGTGACCAACAGTGCGGCAATAGTGAGGAAACGAGCTTTCATTTGATAAAAATAATGAGTAGCCCTGATAAATTCTAAATATGCACTAATAACGAATGTGATTGGCCGTTTATATTTCTGCGAAAACCAGGGATGCGTTAAAATAGAATAGCCTTGCCGCCGAAGTAAACGATGAGCCGCAAGGTGTTATAACGAAAAAAATAGAATAGAAGCTGCTATCAAGTTTTACGTGACCTGTAGCCCATTTTTATTCATTTGGAGACAAACGCAGTATGCTTTTTGTGGAGAAGAACTACCCCATCATGTTAAGGTAGTTGTCTATATCTTTTTTATTGGCTTTAAGTTCTTTTTGAAGTTTTATCAATACTTCTTTTTCTCTTCCTATTTCGCAGATGAGTTCAGCGGCGGTAATATTTGGGTTTGCAGCCATTAGGTCAGTTTTGATTTTATCCCAATTTTCAGGTGATTTTTTGTCGTTCATATAATAAAGCTTTTCATCAGCAGTTATAATAATCGTGCCAATAGGGCATTTCCCCTGGGGATTATTTTCCTAATAATATATCATAAAAGGACCGATTTATCGGTTAAATTTGCCGGTGGAAAATTTTGAATTCCCGGGTGCTTTACGCTTGTAATTTTATGTTGCTATGAGAAAATTAGTTTGTTTATTTCTACTTGGTATAGCATCAGTGCGTGTATTAGGACAAAGCAACATGTATTTAGAACCCGGACAAGAGCCTAAAACGTTTCAGGGTGGTATAGGTTGCGGGCTTAATTTTTCGCAGGTTGATGGAGATACCTATGCCGGGTTTCACAAGGTGGCGATTAATGCAGGTGCAATGGTTTATACTCATTTTTCACGGATATGGGGTGCAAGCATGGAGATAAATTATACCAGGAAGGGTAGCAGGGCCGAAACTCAACTGGAATCGCCAAATGTGGGTACTTATATTGAGTCCTATTATTTAAAGGTGAATTATGTGGAGGTGCCACTTGTTTTTCATTGTATTTACGACAAAACCTATGATATTGAAGTCGGGGCATCGTTTGCTTACTTGGTAAGCTCCAGTGAATCGGTTTATGCTGACCGGCCAGTTGTAATTGATCCTGTTATAAACCGATTCAATACCAGCGATATAGACGCACTCGTGGGCGTGACCCATAAAATATATAAAGAACTTTATGGTAATGTGCGGTATCAGTATTCACTAACATCTATAAGACCCTATGAGCG
>CAILMA010000125.1 GCA_903835145.1 uncultured Bacteroidota bacterium | reverse complement strand
GCATACATCCTGGCATACATCGCAGCCAAACATCCAGTCTTCCATCTTGTCCTTGTATTCCCCCGGTATCATAGCGTCTTTTAGCTCTATCGTAAGGTAAGAGATGCACCTGTTGGCGTCAATCACTGCCGGGCCCACTATGGCATCAGTCGGGCAGGCATCTATGCAGCGGGTGCAGGTGCCGCAGTGGCTGGTAGCAAAGGGCGCATCGGGCACCAGCTCCAGGTCGGTAATAAGGGTGGCAATGAAGAAGAAGGAACCACTTTTGGGGTTTATCAGGTTGCCATTCTTACCCACCCAGCCCAGGCCGCTTTTTAGTGCCCAGCTACGCTCCAGCACAGGGGCGCTGTCCACAAATCCGCGCCCATCCACAGCGCCTATATGTGCTCTTATGTAGTCCAGCAGGGCATTGAGTTTATCCTTTATAACATAGTGGTAATCAGTCCCCCATGCGTATTTCGCTATTTTGGGTGCACTGCCGTTCTGCTGTTCTGCGGGGCTATAATTAAGGGTCAGGGTCACGACAGACTTGGCGCCGGGCACCAGTTTCCGGGGGTCCACCCGCAGGTCAAAGTTGCGCTCCATGTAGCCCATACCGGCCTGGTAGCCGTTTTTAAGCCACCGCTCCAGCCGGTCGGCATCGGCATCCAGCCGGGCGGCTATCGCTACCCCACAACTCGTAAACCCGAGGCGGGCGGCCTCCGTTTTTATCAGGTTTGTGTTCTTTTGGGCGGCGCTGTGCATGGCTTGGTTTTATTCTGCTGGCTTTATAGTCACTCCCCTTATCTCTGCTATTTTCTTAACGCAGGCATCTTTAAACTTCAATGGCACTCCCGCCACTACCACGCAAAACAGTTGCAAGTCCTGCTTATAAACGGTAGCCTCGCTTTGTTTCAGCAGGTACAGCACCTCGCCCATCACCGGGTAGTCGAAGGTGATCTCGTAGCGCTCCTCAATCCATTTCTCAGTCCGCTCCAGTGGCTCCAGCGCAAGCTGGGTGGCCGTTTTGTAGGCGTTTATGAGCCCGGGCACACCAAGCAGGCTACCCCCAAAATACCGAACTACTATCACCAGCACATTGGTAAGCCCCAGGCTGTCAATCTGCCCCAGCATAGGCCGGCCTGCACTGCCTGATGGCTCTCCATCATCCGATGCGCGAAACTTTGTACCGTCAGTACCCAGCCGCCAGGCAAGGCAATGGTGCACCGCTTTGGGGTGTTCTTTTTTCAGCAGTTGCAGTTTTTCCTTTATCTCCTCCACCGTAAATACCGGATAGGCATAGGCCAGAAATTTACTTCCCCTGTCTCTAAAGTCGCCTGTGCCGGGGGCACTTATGGTAGTGTATTTAAGCTGTTCGTCCATTATTTTATTCCATCGCCCATGGCTATCATCAATATAGCTATTACGGCTAAAACCAACCCAATAATACGCAAACCATTCATCTTTTCCCTGAAGAGTAAAAAAGCGGTAAGCGCTGAAGCGACCAAAATACCAATATTGATCACCGGAATGGCTGCTGAGCTTTGCAGGTAGTTGCTGTTCAGCGCACGAATGAGGAAATAAATAGAAAAGTAGTTGGGTATGCCTACACAGATACCGGCAACTATATTCCGGGCAGCGAGCTTTATCCTCTTCGTGAGCACCAACACTGTGAGAAGCAGCACACCGATGGTGCCGGCGGTTGAAAAACAGAAGATCGCATACAGCGCCTGCTGCCCGGGGTCAGAAAGGTGATTGTGCTGCACGTAGTTCATGAGGGTATCAAGCAGGCCGCTGCCGACGAACAATAATACCGGCCAAAAAAAGTTGGGTACTTTGCCATTGTCTTCCCTCACCCTCGATGTAAAATATACTGCAGGGAATGCCAGTACGATACCAGCAATCTTCGCGATCCCCAGCCGCTCTCCAAACAATACAACTGCAAACACCACCGGTATCACGAGGGACAACTTATTGGCTATTATACTGGTGGTTATGCCATCTTCCCGGGTACAATAGGCCAGCAGATTGAAGATACTGATAAAGCCTACCCCCATGAGCAAGGACCACGGGAACCAGGATTGATGAAACGCCACCGGCTGGTAGGGAAACCGGCCAATGAACAAGCTGCCAGTAACCACGCACACGCAATAGTTCACCACTATGGCCTGCAATGCATCGATCTTATACTTTGGGAAAACTTTAAAGATGGCCGAAAGAACAACATTGAGCAAGATGGTAGCGAGCAGGTAGAACATGAAAAGTGGTTGGGAAGTGTGAACTCGGCAAAAATAACGGACAAAAACCTAAGCTGGACAAGCCAGAACCAAAAAGGTTAACAGCAAAGAACGCAAAGGGTACGCAAAGTAGGCGCAAAGACTCATTTAATCTTTAGGGCACCTCTAAAAACTAAAAGGACATAAAAAGTGCT
>CAILMA010000124.1 GCA_903835145.1 uncultured Bacteroidota bacterium | reverse complement strand
CTACAATCGAGGCCTTTGCTCATGTCGTTGGCAAGTTGCAAGTACTGGATAGCCGGAAAGAATGCAGATTTTCTGCTGAATTTCGGATACGAGCCGGTGAAAAATTTCAATAATATCTTTCTTTACCGGAACAAATTCTCTCTTCCACTGGGTATCACTTACAATCAGGTGCTTGACGAAGGCACTTTTAAAAAGATAAGTGCCGTGAAGAAGGATGATTACCTGCTTACGGGCTGTGTGGTAGCAGATCAGGACAAAGACCTGATGGCCGGGTTTAAGAAATACAATATCGCTGATACTGCTGAGCCATTTGCGTTTGAAAAGTCAACCCAGCATTTGCTTGATTTAAGGAAGGATACACTTAACATTACAAGTTTTAAAGAAAGTCATATAAAGGGTGAAATAAACCTTACTGAGCCTAAAATTCTCTTTCTTTCTATTCCTTTCGATGAAGGTTGGAGCGTAAAAGTAAACGGCGCAACCTCAAAACTATTCTGTATAAATTGTGGCCTTACTGGTGTTAAATTGCCTGCGGGTAAGAGTACTGTAGATCTGCAATTTGAACCGCGGTATATGAAACAGGGTGGCATGGTTTCACTCGCTGGTATCCTCGTATTTGTTGGCTTGCTTAGTGTAAGTAAGCTGAAAAAAGGCAGCGGAGCCGCCTGATATAAATTGCTATGAAAAAGATACTCGTTACTGGTGGCACTGGTTTTATTGGCAGGAATATTCTTGAATCTTACCTCGGTGAGCAGTATGAGTTGGTTGCCCCTCGAAGGGCAGAGTTAGACCTTAGCGACGATGCAAGTGTAGCCGCTTATTTTGGGCGCTATTCATTTGATGTTGTGATTCATTCTGCCGCCCGGCCCGGCCACCGCAACGCGGGAGATACAACGGGTTTGCTTTTGACCAACTCCCGAATGATGGCCAGCCTGCTCAAGTATCATGACAGTTATGGGAAGTTGCTCAATATGGGTAGTGGGGCCGTTTATGATGTGAGGTATTACCAGCCTAAAATGAAGGAAACATATTTTGGCACCCATATTCCGGTAGATGAGCACGGGTACAATAAATACATGCTTGGAAAGTTATTGCCGTGCCTCGATAGGGTTTATGATTTCAGGATTTTTGGCATTTTCGGGAAGTATGAAGATTACGCGATTAGGTTTATATCCAATTCAATTTGCAAAGCCCTGTTTGATCTTCCGCTTACGTTGCGGCAAAACCGGAAATTCGACTACTTGTATATCAATGACCTGATGCCGGTACTTGAACATTTTATAGAGAATGACCCTGTTGAAAAAGCATTCAATATTACTCCCGACAGTGCTGTAGCTTTGCTTGATCTTGCCCAAATGATAAGGAACATATCTGGTAAGAATCTTGACATTTTATTGGCAGAGGAGGGTATTGGGCCAGAGTACAGTGGTGATAACGGGCTGCTTAAAGCCGAGGCACCGGAACTACGCTTTACGCCAATAGAGCATTCAGTTACTGGCCTCTATGACTGGTATGCTGAAAAGAAAAATGATTTAGATAAAAGTTTACTATTGACCGACAAAAAATGATAAAAGTAACTGACTATATAGCCAAAAGGCTAAAGGAATACGGTGTAAAACATATTTTCATGGTTACCGGAGGAGGTGCTATGCACCTTAACGACTCGCTTGGAAGTGCCTTTCAATACATCTGCAACCACCACGAGCAGGCTTGCGCCATTGCTGCCGAAGGCTATGCCCGCACGGCCAATAAGATGGCCGTTGTGAATGTGACCACCGGCCCGGGAGGTCTAAATACGCTTAATGGTGTGCTTGGCCAATGGACGGACTCAGTGCCGGTGCTCTACCTATCGGGGCAAGTGAAATTTGAAACAACGATAAGTTCCTGCCCTGAAGTGAAGGGGTTGCGGCAGCTTGGAGATCAGGAAGTGGATATTATAAGTGTTGTTAAACCGATAACCAAGTACGCTCATATGATAACCGATGCCACAAAGGTGCGTTATCACCTTGAAAAAGCGATTTTTGAAGCAACAAGCGGCCGCCCGGGCCCTGTGTGGCTTGACGTACCTATGAACATTCAGGGGGCGTTGGTTGATGAGGCTGGGCTCGTAGGGTTTGAGCAGCCAGCAAAACAAGCTAATTTGGTACTG
>CAILMA010000123.1 GCA_903835145.1 uncultured Bacteroidota bacterium | reverse complement strand
GGTACCGGGGTTATGGTAAAGTAGAGGTTTATCACCCGCACTGCGTGGCCATCGCACACCTTTATGGCCAGGGTGTCTATGCCGCCGGTTGTAGCGGGTGGGGTGTAGGTAACACCCGCAGGCAGCAGTGTGCTGCCGGTGGAGGAAGCGTGTGCCGGCAGGCCGCTGAGCGTGCCACGGGCTGGTGGTGTTACCACCGTCCAGGTTTCGGTTTGGCTGGTATCCGCATCATTTATTGCCAGCAGGCTATCAAGCGGCAGGGCAGCACTGCCGGCGCATAGAGCCCCCGCTGCCATACTTCCCGCCGCATAGGTAACCATGCGGTTAAAGGCTATGTACCTTATCCGGTTATTTACATTGTCACTCACATACAGGTTGCCGGCACTATCTACAGCCCCGTCAACGAGGCCATAAAACTCCGCTGCCGTTGCCGGCCCACCGTCACCGCTAAACCCTGCCGTGCCGTTGCCAGCTACCGTGGTTATGATGCCTGCAGGGTCTATGCGGCGCACCCTGTTGTTGCCTGCATCAAAGAGGTACAGATTTCCTGCCGGATCAAGTGCAATATTGGTTAAATCATAAATTTGCGCCGCCGTCGCCGGCCCGCCATCACCAGTAAACCCATTTGTGCCATTGCCGCAAATGGTGGTAATAATGCCACTGCTGTCAACCTTACGTATCCTTACGTTAGCCACATCAGCGAAGTAGAAATTTAAATGGGGGTCAATAGCTATGCCATAAGAATCCCCCAGGCGGGCTGCAGTCGCTGGGCCTCCGTCGCCTGAAAATCCTGCAGTATCGCTCCCTGCAATGGTATTAATGATTCCATCTGTATTCACCAGTCGTATTCGTGGTTTTATCGCATCAGTGATGTATTTATTGTCTTTTATGTCACAAGCCACATGCCAGCAACTTGTTAGTTGAGCTGCTGATGCAGGCCCGCCATCCCCTGAATAACCGGAAACACCAGTTCCAGCGAAGGTCGAGATAATGCCGTAAGCATCAATTTTCCTTATTCTAAAGTTTACCCTGTCTGAAATATACAAGTTACCCTCATTGTCAATTGAGATGCTTTCCGGCTGATTTATTTTGGCGACACTCGCTGGCCCTCCATCGCCTGAATAGCCATTAGTACCTGTACCCGCAATGGTAGTGATTATGCCCGCTGCATCAATCTTTCGTATCCTTACATTTGCACGATCAACAAAGATTAAATTGCCGAAATGGTCCATACACATACCTGAAGGATACCAGATGTCTGCCGCCGTTGCTGGCCCGCCATCGCCTCCAAAATGTGCGCTTGTGCCGCGTCCTGCTATAGTGGTAACAATTTGAGCATCGCTTTTCACGCTACTTGCACAAAATGCAAGCAACAAAACAATTAGTAGAAATTTTTTCATATTTAAATATTTAAAAGCTGGCAACTAACTTAGGTCAGTTGCCAGCAAAAGAAAATTAATACCTTTACTCCTTCACAAAAAGCTGGTTCTTACCCGCGCCATCGGCACGGTGAAGCTCTAATATATAGTTGCCGGGTGCAAGGCTGCTGAGGTCCACTTGCTGGTTGCCGGGTTGCAGGCTGCCTGCAAGTAGGGTCTTACCCAGTACATCAACAATGGTATAGCCAGCTGCTACACCCGCTGCTGCAGGGTTGGCTATAGTTAGTTCGTCGTCGGCAGGGTTTGGGAATATTTTCCAGTCCGTAACCTTTATCGGTGCCGGGGTCCCAGGGTTTGCATTCTTGAAAGCATAACCGTAATAACCACCATAAGGCGTTGGCTTCCACTCTATATTGGTATTACCTGCCCCATCGGGGTAGCCCCATACCACAATCGCAGTGCCCGTCGGCGGGTTATTCACCGGCGTAGCTACAGCATTGGCATAGTATCCGCTGGTTACAGTAGGCGGGTTGTCGCTCACCCAGAAATAGTAGCGGCTGGTGGTGCCGACAAGCGGAGCAAGATAGTTAGGTATGGTATAATCTATCGGTTCCATCATTAGTATATCAGCACTAACATAACCTGTAACATGTGTGAAATCAGTTACAAGGTATTGGGTTGCGTCATCGGTACCACCGGAGAGATAAGGGCCGCCCATTGTAACGGCTGGTGCGTAATGGTCATAGGGCCCTGAGCCATAATCACCACCTATACTTACCACATTCGAAACCGTCCAGTGCGGTGGCGTATAGGTACTGGTGAGCAGGTTATCATAAGTCCTTATCATAGAGTGGCCGCCACTATCTACCTGCGCTACAACCTTGTAATTGGCATGAAGCGCCGAAGTGGCATTGTTGTTAAAGTCATCAATGGCATCTATTCTCGGCAGTGAAATAGGTGAGCCGGAACCACCGGCATCTAACGAAACAGCAGAACTTAAGGTATTGGAAGTAATGTCCCATTCTCTATACCATAGTGCGGTGCCGCCGCTGCCTACATAGGTAAACAGCGCAAGCTCATGCGGCAGGCCACTGCCAACGGTGCGTTCTATACCTGCAACATCAGGAGTAATACCTGAGCCAATTGTCGTTGGCGTTAGGGTAGCGGGAATGGAATTCAGGTCAATGAATGCCCCGTAAGTGTTGACCAGGGAAGTATTATCCCACGTAACCACGAGGTGCTGACAATATGGAAACCCGGTCACACTCATATTAGAGTATTGCGCAATGGCATCAATATGGACTACAGAGGGGACAACTGAAAGGGTGCAAACTGTGGGTGATAGCATGCCGATGTAGTTTATTGCCCCCGACGCCTCTTGAATTTGAACGTAATCAATCTCAATTCCTAACGAAGTCGGATAGGCAATAACCGCCAGGAAATTCTCATTGTAAGGAGAAGTGGTTGGGTCATTCATGATGACAATATCAGGGATGCCGGTTGGGGTGCCAAACGAAGTAGGTACAAGCATTTGGCCCGTTGCACCCCCGCCTGCATACATATCCATTATGTCTGTAAAGATATTAGAACCGCCATCCCAACAGGCATAGCCAGCCAGATAGTTTGTATTTGTTGAGTTGGCGTATTGTATCATAGCCGCATTCAGCCCCGGTACATAAACGCCGGCACTTGCGCTTGGCACACCATCCCATACTTGTGGTGAATTTGAAGGCATAACTAATGTTTGCGCTATGGCATTACTACCTATGAAGGTAAAAATTATAGCTGAAAAAACCAAGAATCTCCCGTGTAGAGAAGAAAATATTCTTTTCATATGTTTTATGTTTAGAAAATTAAAATTGAGGTTTTCTGCATTACAATCAAGCACAGAAAAACAGCATAGCTGTTGCCTTGTGAGGCTACTTCTGTGCTGAAAATAGAGGCGGTGCGTGTATGGGGTTTGGAGTAAAGAAAAGGAGACTTATGCGAAATTTACCCCCCCCCAATTACAAATAGGGGCAAGCTTTTGCGGGTGCAAACCAATACAGGAATTGGTTAATAGCCTCATCTGTGCATTTATAAAGTGAAAAATGACATTTTCAAAACTTTAAAAGCGAAGCACTAACCTATGTATATAACTACCCGTTCGATTAAAAGTTCATGTACAAATTTACTAAACCTTACAATATTTAAATCATTTTTTTAAAAATTTATTTTTTGTATTTAAAAAACAGCGTATTTAGTTGTCTGTAAAGCGTTTCCGGTTGATAGCATGAAATTTTATAATTGAGTAAATGAGAAAAATCGTGTTTGAACATTCTTCAGTGGACAAAGAAATTACCTCAACGTTTTTCACCGATGCCGTAAACAGTCAAAACCAATGGAATTATGGAATCAGGGATGAATATCACTCGTGCTTTCACTCACCGTTTTCATTTACATCACTTCTCCCCCTAATCATCATCCTTATCTTTCGCATCATGCACTGCTACAAAAGCAGCACGGCGCGGGGCCGGGTAGGGTGCATTGCCACGTATCG
>CAILMA010000122.1 GCA_903835145.1 uncultured Bacteroidota bacterium | reverse complement strand
TTCATCGCCACCATCTTCCCTATACTGGAAAATTCATAGTTCAGCAGTTTAGCTGCTATGTCAGTATCAAAAATGTTCTTGGGAAAACAATTGAGTGTGTGCAGCAGCCTGATATCCTGATCGCCTGCACTGGCCACTTTTTCTATAGCCGGATTTTCAAACACATCGAAAAGAGGCCTGAGATTAATTTCTTTTAGAGGGTCTATAACGAAACACCGGTTGCGGGTAGCCACCTGAATGAGGCAAATATTAAATCCATACTGGTACCTGTCTCTGTCAAATTCAATATCAAAGCCAATCTCATCGCAACTATTGAGGTGTTTTACACATTCAGCAAGTTTAAAGTTGTCGTCAATATATTCTATGTTGTATGTCCTGTGCTTTATGGTAAAATCCATTGTCCCTGATTTTTGAAATAGCCAACTACCCGTGTGAACTCATCATCTGTTGAACAAAACTTTTAAATAAAAAGATGGCTTACTTATCTGTTTTTGCAACGATATATCTGTAAACATACAGATAATAAGCCGTTTTAGCGTTATGCTTTTGTAGGCTTTGTTGAATACCATGTTGAAAACCCATTGGTACCTGAAAACACGCTGCAGTTTACCATTGTGTTTCAGCTCAGCTCCAAGTTCTTTGTAAAATTCCGTTTCGTACTCCTTTTTGAAAAATCCTTCAGAGTAATCTTTGGCATCAACAGCCTTTTTAATAGCATTCGCGGCCAGCATCCCGCTAAACATTGCATTACCTATTCCTTCCCCTGAAAACGGGTCCACCATCAGCGCAGAGTCACCGCAAAGTATAAAATTGTTCCCGCTTATGGGTCGGTCTTTAGTGTAAACCGGCACGCCCCAACCCTGTATTTTATCCAGCAAACGGGCATTTTTAAACCTGTGGGCTATTCTGGGGTTTGTTTTTATCGCTTTCAACATCACCTCGCGCAGATTCACTTTCTTTTCACGTACCGTTGCCGATAGCATGCCAATGCCAACGTTGGCCCTACCATCCGGCAATGGGAAAATCCAAAAATACCCCTCCGGTATTTCCTTAAAGTAGTGGAGCTCTATAAAGCTATGCGGGTGCATCTCTGTTATTCCTTCATAATATGCCCTCAGGCCTATAGCCTCAGTTTTCGCAGTCGTGATGCCACTGAGAAAGTGCTTACGCACTATACTCTTATCACCATCGGCTCCTACTATCACTTTAGCCTTTATCTCATATGTCGCACCGTTATGTTTTATAGTTACGGTCACGCCGTCAGCATCATTGCTCATACGCTCCACCCTTGCCCCCTGAAAAATGGTACAATAAGGCGACGGCAGCTTTTCAAACAGAAAATTATCCAAGTCCATCCGGGGCACAATAAATCCCTTCGCTTCGGCGCTCTCAGGCATTTTTGCCGAATAAGGAATATCAAGTCGCTTGCCATTAGGTGCTACAACTGTCATACCCCACGAGGGCTGGAACACGTTGCTCCGCTGCCGCATTTCAGTCACCCACTCCGGATTGGCATGATGAATCACAGCTGTTGTTTTTCCACCACAGGCATCACCGCAAACTTTATCCCTCGGGAAAACATCTTTGTCAATAATGACGTGCCTGATGTTCTGCTTCGATAAATATATCGACGTTGCTGCACCAGCCGGGCCGGCACCTATTATCACTACTGGCGTCTCTATTCTATTTAACTGCATCTCAGGCTTCAAATATACAATTATGGCTGCTTAAATCGCCTTGGAACGTTGACAAAATAAGTTAAGCAGCTTAGGAGAAGCTATAATTTGTTGTTTCACAGCGACAAAACTGCGGATAGAAGACTGGTTTAAAAGTTTGACGAATCCATAAAACGAATAAGAAGGGCCATAAATTTTGAAAATATTTTATCTAATCTATTGATTTACAATATTTTTCGCAGATAAAATAATCAACGTTCTTTTAAATGGGTTCCAACTGCCAAAACTAAATCAGGGAGCCATTCAATCTATTTTTTTGCTTTTTGAGAAGAGCGCCCAATTGAGTTTTTTTCATGTAAATATTAATTGAATGCTAATACAAATACAATACATACAAACCAAATAGATTTTTCGCTATCCACTATTTTATCTAATTTCGATGACTTATTAACAAAACATTACTAATCAAATGCTGGAAATAGAGATTCAATACTACAAGAACAACGAAAAAAAACTGTTGGAAAAATATTTGGAAAAATACATTGTAATTGTAGGTAAGGGCGTCGTAGGTGTTTACGATACTCATGCCGAAGCCTATGCTGAGAGCCGAAAGGAATATAGAGTAGGTACTTTTCTCATCCAGCATTGCATACCGGGGCAAATCATTTGGTAGCAGTCATTTGTTCTGCGTTCAAATCAAGGCCCACTAATCGATTCATCATTACCATGCCCCGAATAGTCTCGATAACTGAACTTCTTCTTTGAAGCTTTACAGTATGAATAACAGACCGCCAATAATCGTCTTAATTAATGGAAGCCTGCGTCAGGGCTCATCTACGCATGTAGTTGTAAAATACATTCAGTCGACACTTCCTGTTTCTTGTACCCCTGTTTTTTACGAAGGATTGGGTACCCTGCCCCATTTTAATGATACGCCCGAGCCGCCACAGGTAGTGAAGGAGTTTCGCAAACTAATTAAAGATGCCGATGGCGTTATCATCTGCACACCTGAGTATGCCTTTGGCGTGCCCGGGAGCCTGAAAAATGCACTCGACTGGACAGTAAGCACAGCCGAATTTGTAAACAAGCCCGTTGCCCTCATTACTGCCGCTACTCTTGGCAATAATGCTCATGCCTCCCTGCTGCTCACGCTCGGCGCAATTACCGCAAAAGTTGAACCCGGTTGCAGTCTGCTCATCCCTTACATAAGGGCCAAAATGAATACCAACAACGAATTAACTGACGCAGAAACCTGCAATGCTATTAAGTCACTCACCATTACTTTCATGAACGTGGTCACAAACAGCATTTTGGAGGCAAACCAATCTGATTCCGATGATTTGATTTAAATTTGAGAAAATTAATTGGGCAATGGATAGCATTTTTGCACCTGATGTATTGACGGATTTTAAAAAGAGAATCGATAGTTTAACCCCTGAATCGCAGCGGCAATGGGGTAAAATGTCGGTTGATCAAATGCTGGCACATTGTGCACTGGCTGTTGAAGCCACTATAAATGGCCCACAAACTAAACGTAGCGCTCTAAGCTTGATTTTTGGCAAAATTGCTAAAAAATCAATGTTTGGCGATAAGGAGGTTAAGAAAAACCTGCCTACCGACAAGAATTTTGTTGTTGCCGATAAGCGTTTTTTTGAGTTCGAAAAACAAAGGCTAAAAAATGCACTCGACACACTCTCTAAAGGTGGACCCGACAAAATAGCAGAAAAGCCCCATGTATTTTTTGGCAAAATGACCGCCGCCGAATGGGACGTACTCACCTGCAAACATATTGACCACCACCTGCGCCAGTTCAATGCCTAAGACCAATTGATTCTCTTTAAGCCCCACCGATTAGCTGCACCAACATCATAAAATGGATACAAAAATCCGACGCTTACACTTATTGTTTTTTGTACTATTAATAGCCAACGTTGCCTGCTCCAACGCAACGCAAAAGCAGTTTATTGGGTGTAACAATACTCAGCTCGACTATATGGGGCGTATCGGTACCGATGGCAACGAAGCAAAGATATTTTACTGGCCGGGCACATCCGTAACCCTCCATTTTGTAGGCACTTCAGTGAAAGTAAAACTCAAAGATGAACGGGGCGAAAACTACTTC
>CAILMA010000121.1 GCA_903835145.1 uncultured Bacteroidota bacterium | reverse complement strand
GTTAGACATAGCTCGGCTAATTCAATCAACTCTACTATATTCACTAAAGCAGGTCATTTCATAGACCACATTTTACAATAAGCCGCGAAAGAGGCAAATTCAAACGTTCACTACAAGATTCAACACGAGTACATAAATCATCCAAACAATAACAATCTTAAAAGCCTTGACTGTACACACTTTCAAGGCTTTTTTGATTTTTAGGAATAACCCAAATCAGATTTTTCTACGGGTTATATCTTGAAGGTTAGCTAAATTGCGTTACCCCCATTCACACCAACAAATCCTAAAGAAAATTGAATCTCTTTTAGACTGTCCGCCTAAATCACCGGAGGCAGAAATTCTGGAGGTGCTTTCTATCCTTGCCGATGAGTATGAAAACAAACACTTTGCGCTTTAAGCCCCCCTCATCCAAACATCCCCCTAAACGCCACCGGCGATAACTGAGTTTTTGTTTTGAATAGTTTGCTAAACGACTGCGGGTGCTCAAAGCCGAGTTCGTAGGCTATTTCACTTACGGTGAGGCTGGTGCCTGATAATTTTTCCTTGGCTTTTGCTATAAGTTTATCGTGTATGTGTTGTTGCGTGGTTTGGCCGGTCCAGGCTTTGAGCAGGGCGCTCAGGTAGTTGGGGGAGAGCGCAAGGGCATCAGCAACGCTTTGCACAGTTGGCAGGCCTTTTTTCGCCACTTCATCGCCGGCAAAGTAGTCGGTGAGGTAGTCCTCGAGGCGGGTGAGTATTTCGTGGTTAGCTATCTTACGGGTGAGGAACTGCCGCTGGTAAAACCGGTCGCCATAGGTCAGCAACAACTCAAGCTGGGCTATAATTACACTTTGGCTGAACTTATCAATGTTGGAATGGTACTCCTGCTCTATAGCCTGCATCAGACCAGTTACGGTCGTTTCCTCCTTCTCAGATAGAAACAATGCCTCGTGCACCGAGTAGTCAAAATACCCGTACTCTTTTATTTTTTGGGCCAGTGGCGTATGCCACAAAAAATCGGGGTGGATGAGCAGCAGCCACCCCGATCTTTTTATTGGTACTCCCTTGTAAGGTTCTATGGCGAAAACCTGCAGGGGCGCTATGAAAAACATGATCCCTTCATCAAAGTCATATTCCTGCTGGCCATACTTGATCTTGGCATTAAAGTTCCTTTTCAGCGAAATGGAATAGAAGTCAAACATCATGGCCGGCGGGGCGTCAAGAGGTATGTGCTTAATGGTATCCATATTCACCACGCTCACTAACGGGTGCTGCGGACTTGGCAGCCCCATCAGCTGGTGGTATTGGCTTATGGTTTTTATCCGGTACGGTTGGGTATAGGCCATGTGGCAATATTAGCTTTATTTGTTAAAAGCAGCGGCAAAATCCTTTGCAAAACTGGTGAGCTTGGTTTTGCCTAACCCAGGCCGGTGCAGGTTGTAATCGGCAAACAGAGCCCCCGTGTGCATGGCTGCATTCATTTCCACCAGTCCGGCAGCCAGTTTGGGTGCCATGCCATAGGCCGTGAACCCCGCCAAAAGTTGCTCGTCGCTAATCACCATCCATTGCAGGTCCGGCTTGCCTATAGCTGCGCCCAGTATACTCGCTACCTCGGTGCAGGTGAGTTCATCGCTCGCCACGTAGCGCACCTTGCGGCCGGCCAGTGGCAGTACTATTTCATCAGCTATTGCAGTCGCAATATCAGCCGGTGCCACCCACGAAATAACGTCACTGCCTCCGTAATTCGATGCCATCATACCCGTACTCTTAATACCCCCTATAAAGGCCAGTAGGTTGTAGTGGAATGCAGTGGGGCGCATAAAAGTAACGGCTACATTAGGAAGCGTGTTCCATATTTTTTCTACGGCATGGTGCATGAGTATAAGCCCCGAACCCTCGTGCATATGGGCACCTATACTGCTAAGGTGCACTACCCGCTTCACTCCGGCATCAACAACAGCCTTGGCGTAGTTCCCTGCTATCTTACTGCAGTACTGCACAGCATCAAGATTTACGTCCATAAACGCCGGAGGCGGTATCATGGTATAAACCGCATCAGCCCCTATAAACGTGGCCGTAAGAAATGCAACATCTTCTATTGACCCGATTGCAGCCACAGCCCCAAGTGCTTCAATCTCAGCCCGGCGCTCCTGCTTGCTGCTGATAACAGTTACTGTGTGCCCTTTTTGCAATAGTTCCTGTGTGAGTGGCCTGCTGATGTGCCCGAGCGACCCTGTTAATATAATTTTCATCGTTTTGGATTTTTTTGTTGTTGCAAAGGTGCAGCACAATAACCGCGCCCACATAACCTAATCCTTGATTGTTGTAGCCAAAACTCAGGTGAATGTGGATTGCAAAGAAACAACCACGATTTTGCCACTATAACCACCCCACCTCAAAATATAACCAAATTAAACGTCTAAATGTTGGTATGTTTACCTAAAAATGTACGTCAAACCACCTGAAGATATGTCTAAACACAAGAACTGGCACGAAGAGCACAAAGATTCATTCGGTTTTGGGCAGCGCCTTGCCGATTCAGTGGCAACCGGTATGGGCTCCTGGCGCTTCATCATCATCCAAACTATTATTGTCGTCATCTGGATGGTGCTTAACATTGTCGGCTTCTGTTTCCATTGGGATGCCTACCCCTTCATTCTCCTCAACCTTGTGTTTTCAACGCAGGCCGCATATGCAGCGCCCATCATTATGATGGCGCAAAACCGCCAGAGCGAGCGCGACCGCATTCAGGCCAATGCGGACTATAAAACCAATGTAGAAGCCAAGCTGGAAATTGAAGCCCTCCAAATAAGGCTTAATAACATAGAAACCGAAAAACTGGACCGCATCATAACCCTGCTGGAAGAATACAAAAAGGAACTGAAGGAGAATAAATAAACGGGAGCAGTTGATGAAGAAGGATGTATCCACCTTGATTGTCAGCAACTTGTCACAAGTTATTGACAATCCAAAGGTGTTACTGTTTATTTACGTCTATCTTAACAGACCAACACCTTTGTTATGACTATACGCTTACTCAGGATCCTCGTCTTTATTCTGCTGCTGCACAACGCCGCTAAAGCGCAAACAATCGTTCCTCCGGTTATTACGGGCACCTCTAAAAACTAAAAGGACATAAAAAGTGCTTTCAAATATGGGATTGTTGCC
>CAILMA010000120.1 GCA_903835145.1 uncultured Bacteroidota bacterium | reverse complement strand
GGGGGGGCTGATGGAAATATTACATTTGTTCCGTTGCCAGGTGGAATAAAAGCGAATTTCTCCGGAATTGGAATTTTGAATCCCGATGGCACAGAAACACAGCGGGTTGGTGTGAAAATTGATAGAATCGTGCCGCAAACGGTAAAAGGGCTGATTGATGGCCGGGACGACCAGTTAGAGGAAGCAATCAAAATAATAAAGGACGCCAAATGACACTTCCCGCGACCTAAGCATACTTACAAACGAATTGCCATTATGGTGGGTCAATGCCCTACCCTAACACCTCGTTTCCATATCCCCATAAATACCGGGTCGTACTATTTCCATAATGCGCTCCGGGTAGTTCGATGATTTAAAACCTACTTTCCGGTATAGCTCATGGGCATCCTTTGTCGCCAGCATTACCCTGCGCAGCCCCTTCACCCAAGGCAGGTTAAAGAGTTCTTCCATCATCACCTTACTTATCCCCTTCCCCCTGTGTGCTTCTTCCACATACACATCAGCAAGGTACCCATAGGTAGCCATGTCAGTGATCAGGCGCGCATAGCCCACCTGACGCCCATCCTTTACAGCCCCTATCGCAAATGAATTGTCGAAGCCGAGTTTAAAGGTTTCATAAGGCATATATTTTGCCCAGTAAGATATTACCGATAACCAGTGGTGCACGTCCTCCGGATACATCAATGTCTTGTCCGTGGTTATCAGGTAGCCTTCGTAATTGATAGATAATGGTTCCATACAGGCGATAAAATTACTCGTAATCGATAAAAACATAGTTTGAGCAGCCCAGAAAAACCTGCTTCAAAAAAAAGTTGCTTCCTCTTTTATAGAAAAAGGAGGAAGCAACAAAATATAGTCATCAAAGTATATAGTTCCAGTTAAAACTGTCTGCAACATTGCCCCTCCTTACGTCAGTGAGCATATGTTTTAGTTTATACATCACGGCATCACTTTCTGTGTAGCATTTATAGGTATCAGTCCCTATAGCTATACTCTCAATGGGTGCCACAACAGCGGCAGTGCCTGCACCAAATGCCTCAACCCGCTTGCCAGCAGTAAATGCAGCTTTAAGCTCATCGAGTGTTATTGTTCTTTCCTCTACTTTCATGCCTGCATTTCTGGCTATTGCCAGCAGGCTGCTTCGCGTCACACCATCAAGTATGGTGCCCGAAAGCGATGGTGTAAGCAATGTGTCATCAATATAGAACATTGCATTCATGGTACCCGATTCTTCTATGTGGTCATGGTTGCGCGCATCCGTCCATAAAACCTGATCATAGCCATGGTTGCGGGCCAGCTGAGTAGGAAAAAATGCACCACCATAGTTGCCACCGCATTTTGCCGCACCTGTGCCGCCATCAGCTGCCCGGCTGTATTCCGTTTCCACTTTCACCTTAAGCGGTGCCGTGTAGTATTGGTAAGCTGGTGAGCAAACAATCATAAACAGGTACTCGTCAGCTATCTTCACGCCTATCCTACCCTCACTCGCTATCATAAAGGGACGGATGTACAAGGAAGCTTCATCTTCATCTGGCACCCAGTCAGCATCTACTGATACCAGCTGGTGCATGGCTTCGGTAAATAACCCCTTGGGCACATTGGGCATACACATCCTGTCAAGCGACTTACAAAACCGGTCATAGTGTTTATCCATCCTGAAAATGTTAATCCTGCCATCATGCATCACAAATGCCTTCATTCCTTCAAACACCGTTTGCCCATAATGCAGGCACAATGCCAGCGGGCTCAGCACGAGGTCAGCAAAGGGAACGATGCGGGCATTATGCCAGCCACCGTTGTTGTATTCCGCAATGAACATATGCGCAGTCGGCACCTTGCCAAACGGAATGTTCTTGGTATCCGGCACACTGTGTTCGGCCAGCTTGGTAATTTCAATACTGTACTCCATACAATTTCGTTTTTAAATTGTTTAAGATACTTCCGGTACCGATTCCGGGAAACCGTCCGGTGTTGTTTGTTTCTGTTCTGATATTAATTGATCATGTTGTTGCCTGTATCCCCGGTTCACCAGAAAAACACTGCCTAAAATGGCCACAAAAGCCAGTCCTGTATAAATATTTAATGGTTCCTGCATAAGGAAGTGACCGAGCAGCACAGCCACCAGAGGGTTTATATAGGCATAAATGGTCGCAATGCCTACTGGTAGCTTGCTCAGCGAATACATATAGGCTGCATAGGCAAGCAATGAGCCAAAAATCGTTAGGTAAAGCAGCGCCAGCAGTCCATTGCGGTTTATCAGTTCTATGTGCCCCAAGTCGTCAAAAACAGGGCTAAGCACCAACATGAATACCCCGCCGAAAAAAAGCTGCAGCCCCGAATTAAAAAACGGATTCACAGGGTTTTCGTTCTTTTTGTTTACGATAGACCCAAGGGCCCAGGAAGCTGTTGCCACCAATATGCAGAAGGCGCCAAACAGGTAGGCCTTATTAGAAAGGTCATCAATATTCTGCCGGAAAATAAGCCCTACACCTACTACCCCCAGCACCAGGCCCAGCCCTATCTTAAGATTGAATTTTTCTCTTTTTGACGAAAAAAGGTTAAAGAGCACTGCAAACAGCGGCATGATAGAACAAATCAACGCAGCCACGCCGCTCGGCACTGTTTTCTCTCCCCACGTCACACAGCCGTTACCAAGGGTAAGCATAAGAAAGCCCACCAGCATCTGCCTTAAAATATTGGCTTTTGACAAATCCCGGTTCTTGTTGGCCATAAGTGCAATAGCTGCAAGTATGATGCCGGATACCGATTGCCGCACGCCCGCAAAAAGAAATGCCGGATAGTGCTGCACACCCACCCTTATGGCAAGGTAGGTAGTACCCCATACGATACAAACAAAAATCAACGCCAGATATGCTGCCTTCGGTTTAGCCATAAATCTTCTTTCCGCCACAAAATTGAAAAAAATCTTTGAAACAAAACAGATACAATTTCCGTATTTTTGACCATAACAGTTTGCGCAATGAAAGGAAACGTAAAAAACAAAAGCGAGCACTTATACCTGCAGATTGCCGAAAACTTTCAACGGCAAATACTGGATCAGGTACTAAAAATTGGCGACCGGCTGCCAAGTGTGCGGCTGCTGAGCAAGGAGCAAAACCTGAGTGTCAGTACTATTTTGCAGGCCTACTACCACCTCGAAGCCAAGGGCCTGATTGAATCCCGGCCGCAATCGGGCTACTATGTGCGCTTCAATCCCTCGCGCTTCCCTCATAAAATTGAGAAAAGCAACCCGCTGCAAATGATTAAGACCAAGAATGTAGAAACCATAATAGGAGAGGTATATGATGACCTCCTTATGTCTGGTGTCACCCGGTTTTCACTCAGCGTACCTGCCCCCGAAATTTTGCCGCTTGCACAGCTCAATAAAGCCATGATTCAGGCGCTTCGCGACCTACCAGCTAATGGAACTTCTTATGAAGAAATACAAGGCAATGAACTGCTGCGGCGGCAGATAGCCCGCTGGAGCATGAACTGGGGCGGGAAACTAAACCCCGACGAAATAATAACAACTGCCGGCTGCATGAACGCTATAACGTACTGCCTTATGGCAATAACGAAGCCGGGCGATACTATTGCGGTAGAAAGCCCTGTGTATTTCGGTATGCTGCGCTTTGCAAAAAGTATCGGACTGAATGTTCTTGAACTGCCTACGGACCCTGATACCGGCGTAGACCCGGATGATGTAAAAAAGGCGCTGGAAAAGAACGATATTAAAGCCTGTTTCTTCGTTACCAACTTCAGTAATCCGCTGGGCTATTGCATGCCCGACGAACAAAAGGAAGCACTCGTAAAGCTCCTCTCGCGGCATGGGGTACCCCTTATTGAAGACGATCTTTATGGCGATGTGTATTTCGGCAACAAGCGGCCGCGCTCCTGCAAAAGCTATGACGAAGAAGGGAATGTACTCTGGTGCAGCTCCATATCTAAAACGCTTGCACCGGGCTACCGGGTAGGTTGGGTAGCACCCGGCAAGTATTTTGAAAAAGTGAAAAACCTGAAGCTGTACCACAGCATAACCTCTGCTACCGCCCAGCAAGCCGCAATTGCCAGTTTTCTGTCCACGGGCAAGTACGAGTACCACCTCAGGAAACTAAGGCAAACACTCGACTCCAATAACCTGCAATTCACTCGTGCTATTGGCGAGTACTTCCCTCGCGAAATTAAGTTAACCAACCCTAAGGGCGGCTTCATCCTCTGGGTAGAACTCGATACGAAGATTGATACCTACCAGCTTTACCAGGAGGCCCTGCACCACAAAATAAGCATTGCGCCCGGCACCATGTTCACGCTGCAGGACCGTTATCAAAATTGCTTCCGCTTAAGCTATGGCATGCAGTGGACGCCAGCTGTAGATATGGCACTTAAAAAGCTTGGCGACCTTATTAAAAAGATGATGTAGGAATTTGATGGAGAAAGAATCTGCATCTACCTCCAGATACTATAAAAAGACAAAGGTTGCATCGCTGCAACCTTTGTCTTTTTATATTCAAATGGCTTCGGTATTATTCGTCGCCTTCTTTTGCTGGTTGTTTAGCACCCGGAGCTGCTGGTTCGTCTTCAGCTTCTGGCTCCATGTGCAGATTTTTCTCCTGTTGGTCCATTGATCCAGGTAATGCACTGTTGAACAATACACGACGTGTAGGCAAGTCCCCAATGATACGGAACTCTGTACGACGGTTTAACTGACGGCCTTCAGGGTTATCCTTGTCTTTAGTGCCTTCATCAGCAACTTTATTTTTAGAACCTAATCCCTTAGCTACCATTCTACCCCTGTCAACACCGTTCTTTTCAAGATAATCAAGTACTGACTGAGCGCGGCGCTGAGAAAGAGCATCGTTGTATTCATCTGTTCCCTTACCATCCGTGAAAGAGTAAATTTCAACAGAGATTGATGGGTTATCCTTCATGAAGTTAACCAATGTATCAAGTGAAGAAACTGATTCAGCACGAAGTGTAGCCTGATCGTAATCGTAATAGATATTGCTTACGTAGAAGCTCCTCTTAATTGAATCCAGATAGATAGTAACTGTGATTGTATCACTTGGGTCAGAACGTTTCACCGACATAGTGCTTACAGTTGCACGAGAGGAAGTATAACCTTGCTTGTCAGCTGTAATTACATAAGAGTGATTGCGCTGCATGTTGAAAATGAAGTTACCATCTTCAGAACTGTAAGTGTTCATTTCGCCTTTCTGATCAGCCATTTTCACCACACTCTGTGTAATTATTTCCTGAGTTCTCTTGCTCAATACTTTACCAATTACTACAAGACGTGGCTCATACTGTACGCGCCAGATGTCATTACAACAAGTTGGGTTTTTAAGAGCGTAGGTACCAACACGGTTTGATACAAGGTATGCATCTGGTTTGCCTAAAGGATCCTTAATGAAGTAGAATTCATCAGCAGAAGAGTTGATTGGAAAACCCATGTTCTGTATGTTGGTGTACCTTGATGGACCACCGTCAGCAGAATAGATATCAAATCCACCAAATGATTTCTTACCGTTAGAAGAGAAGTACAATTTATTCACCCTTGTGTCATAGTAAGGAGTAACCTCATCATACGGAGTGTTGATTTGTTTACCGCAGTTCTGTGGACGACGGAAGCTACCATTACGTGGGTCAATGATTGAATACCAGATGTCATATCCGCCACGGCTTTGAAGCTTACGGTTCGAAGAGAAGTAAAGTACTTCTTTCTTTCCAACCCTCGCAACGAAAGGCATTGTGTTAGAAGAGCCAGGCTCATTAACGTTACCACCTACCAGTATTGGCTCACCCCAGTTAGTCTGTTCAAACTTAGAAACATAGATGCTGCAAGTAAAGATGAATGAATCACCTACTGCACACCTTGTAAAGAAGAAGCGGTCACCGCCCGGGCTGTAACAACCATTTCCCGTTTCAGGGCTGCTGCCTTGCTGATTGTCAAAATGACCATCATAGAAAGGTAAAGGCCATTGGAAAGAATCTACTACCGGACCAGGTTGTTTCTGAGCAATCATGAAATGCTCTCTATGCCTAACTTCTTTGCCAGGGTGCTGTTCTACCCATTCCAGGCCGTTGTGCCCTACCGTAGAGAACAGCAACGCAGTGTCACCAAGTGGATAAGGAGAAAGTTCTGTGTAAGAAGTATTCACATTAGGGCCGCAGTTGAAGATGTTCACTGGTTCTGGATCCTTGATGGAGTTCATTGCCATTTCACAACCCTTGATTTCAATATCGGCTTGTTTCTTGAACATTTTCATTTCCTTCTGAGACATCAGGCGGCGATACGGATCGTCCTGATTAGAAGTACTGGAAGTCTTCTTGTTGTCAGTTAAGAACTTATTAAACCAGATAATAGCCTTTTGGTATTCACCTTGTTGTTTAAACATCTGACCTGCATAAAATGCAGACCTTGGATAGTCTTTCTTGTCTGTGTTGTAAGCTTCCTCATAATAGTGTGCTGATGGCACATAATCACGGGTTTTGGCGTAGCATTCAGCCAGCATGTAGGCATAAAACGGATTTCTCTCGTCGCCATTCTTAAGCTCCTGGAAATAGTCAATCGCATTAAAGAAGCTACCTACTTCTAATAATCCGAGAGCCATACCAAGTTCTTTGTCTACTGAGTAACCACGCAAAGGATCGTTAGATTTGTTACGGACCTCAATTTTTCTTTTCGTCTGGG
>CAILMA010000119.1 GCA_903835145.1 uncultured Bacteroidota bacterium | reverse complement strand
TGTGGCTCCCGAAAGCCCTTCGCCGCCAGCTACCTCTGGGTTAAAATAAAACTCTCCCCTGCGCCCTATCTTCTTACCGATAAAAAGAGTAGTTGTAGATGACAGCCTGTCTTCTGCCCCGGCCTGCATAGATTTGCTGCTGAATTTTGTATTCACTCCCGGCGCCTCGGCAAATGTAGGATGGCTCATCTCAACAAGGGTATGCTGAAAATGCACAGTATAAGATTTCGCTACCGTATCCTCCTGAGCGTAAGCGCCAGTGATTAAAAATAGAGCAGTTGCAAATAGTAAGGTTCGTTTCATTTCGGAAAGTAGTATTTGGGATAAATATAGTCAAACACCAATAAAACTGAAACTTGATTGTTGATTATCAATGCAAATGCCGGCGGCTTCATTTAAAATCTGCAAACCCGAGGTTATATTAATCTACCCCCATCGTCAATAAAATGTAAAAAAACGAATAGAATCTGCAAATATTCAATCAGTTAGCATTATCACACATACAGATGTATCGTGTTTTGTATATTGTTCACCAAAATCACCACCCATGACACCTACCCAAATAAAACTCAAATCTATTTTCCTGCCCGTCCTCTTACAGTCGGTTTGCTTTATCATTGGTTATACCTTCCTTCACTGGTTACTTTTTATCAAATTCAATATCTACCCGCTCAACGAAGAAGTCCTTGAATTATTTCTCCCTTTAGGGCTCCCCTGGCTCGTCATTTTAATTTGGAGCCGGAAGAATACAAACCGCATACAGAAAAAAACCTCAAACGGTAGAGGTGATCCGAGACTCGGAATTCAATTCGTAATCTGGATTCTAATGGGAATCACAACTATTATTGCACAGACATACATTGATTCCGCTACCGGTAAGCTCACAGTGCTCAACGACATCACAAGCATAAACAAAACAGAAAAAACAAAATACTACAAAATTCAAAAATTCTATATCGACAAAAATCAGGTTAAGGTACATGAGGATTCCTACCTTTCCGGCAAACACAATGAAGACTTAAATTTTAGCCTGCACTGCCTCGTGCCAATAGCTTTGGACAGTCTCGATACCACTGCTTCTGCTGTCAAGGCGTGGATCGGCCTTCGTTATACTGCGTCTATCAGCTCAGACAAATCTCAGGCAGAAAAAAAGCAATTCTGGCAAAAATTTCAAAATGAATCACAGAGTAAATTTGACCAGCAAAACATCAGCCAGTTTGTTTATCTCGAACGCCTGGGGGTTAATGACGACCGCGGTAAATATCTCGAGGCACTCAGCGATCAAAATATCCCTGCGCCAAAGGACGTTGCCATTTTACTGCCGGTCAATGAACCTTTTGAATCAAGGAACGGCAACAAACTTCCCTGGACGCTCGCAGTATTTGCAGGATGCGCAACAGGTCTCTTTCTCTTTTTGCTCGCTGTAAAGGTGGACGAACCTATTACTACAGATAACAGCCCATTGCTGCAAGACGCGGAAAAAGAATCTGACCTCAAGGAATTCTTGATGGTCTTTGTGCCTAAGGAAGGGTTCTTTATTACGCCAATAATCATTGACCTGAACATCCTCATTTTCCTGATCATGGTTTGCTGCGGGCTTGGCCTCATTTCCTTTGAGAGTAATGAGCTCATCCGCTGGGGCGCAAATTATGGCCCGGCCACAAAGGGTGGCGAGTGGTGGCGGCTGCTCACAAGTACCTTCTTGCATGGCGGCCTCATGCATGTAATGGCCAACATGTTCGGATTCCTGTTTGTAGGCATTTTCCTTGAGCCGCTAATGGGCCGTTGGCGGTTTCTATTTGCATATTTGTTCACCGGAATTGTTGCCAGTTGCACCAGTCTCTGGTGGCACCCGGCAATAGTAAGCGTTGGCGCATCTGGTGCTATTTTCGGTATCTACGGCGTCTTCCTGACACTAATCGTCACGAGGGTGTTCCCAAAAGAGCTTAGCAAACCACTGCTGTTGAGTACTTCCGTTTTTATCGGATACAATCTGCTGGCAGGCCTTGGCGGGGGCATAGACAATGCTGCCCATATTGGTGGCCTGCTAAGCGGCATTGCAATGGGGCTTGTATTTCGCAGTGCAGTAAAAGCTCAGGTTTTGGAAAACATCCTGAAATCAGAAGAAATAGATCAGCTGGAAGAGGGTCATAGCGACAGTAATACCATTTAGACAACTATTTTTGG
>CAILMA010000118.1 GCA_903835145.1 uncultured Bacteroidota bacterium | reverse complement strand
TAGACTGCTATTCTCGGATTTTGCGCCTTGCATAAAAGACAAATAACTATTCAACCCGGTGGACTTTATTTCTACATCTTCACTAAGGCTTGTTACTGCCACGTCTGGTAAGAGATTTTTTACTATTTCTTTGGTATATAGAAAGTCAATATCTTTGAACAGCTTTTTTTTCGACAAGCCTACACGATGTTTCCAATATGCGTAATTTGCGACATGCAAAAAAATAAGATCAAAGTCGCGGTGGTTTTAATCATAACCGGTGGGTTAAGTGCGACGATGGCAATGGCCCAAAGGAAATTGGTTGTACCTGAAAATGTCAAGGCGACATTCGCCCAGGAATATAAAAATTCAACTGGTGTGAGATGGGAAAAGGAACACGGTACGTATGAGGCTTCCTTTAACTCAAATAACCAGAAAATGTCGGCGACTTATGACGACGCAGGCAAAAAATTAGAAACGGAAGTCGCGATCTCCTTATCAAAATTGCCTGAGAAAGCCCAGAAATATGCGAACGGCAAGGGCAAGGTGAAGGGTGCAGCACGTATTGTTAAGTCAGATGGCACCGTAATTTTTGAGGCTGAACTACAAGGCAAGGACCTCCTTTTTGCTGAAGACGGTAAATTCATCAAAGAATCGAAAGACTAAAAAAGTATCCCGGCAATGGTGGCAGAGAGGTAGGAGGCGAGCGTACCGCAAAGGAGTGCTCTCATGCCGAGTTTGGCGAGGTCGTCGCGGCGCTCGGGGGCGAGGGCGCCAATGCCGCCAATCTGCATGCCTACACTACTGAAGTTGGCAAAGCCGCAGATGGCGATGGTAACAATGGTCTTGCCTTTTTCAGATATTACCGGTACGGCATGGGTGGTTAGGTTCTTGAAGGCTATAAACTCGTTGATGGTGATTTTTTGCCCCAGCAGGGTAGCCACGCTTTGCACATCGCTTACGGGTACCCCCATTGCCCATGCCATAGGGTAGAACAGCTTACCAAACATAAAATCGAGCGACAGCTGGCTATTGATGTGGGCGAGGAGGTAGTTCACGAATGCAATAAGGGCAATGAAACCAATGATCATAGCCATAACGTTCATGGCGATCTTAAACCCATCGGCAGCCCCGTGGGTTATGGCATCTATTAAGTTGTTGTAGCCACTTTTTACTTCCAGTTTCACCTTACCCATGGTGGGCGATACTTCTGTTTCAGGATATACTATTTTGGATATTACCAGCGCACCGGGGGCTGCCATGAGGCTTGCCGCCATAAGGCAGTCCGCCCGGGCGCCCATATTGGCGTAAACAATGAGAATGCCACCTGCGATGCAGGCGAGGCTGCCACTCATGGATGCGAGCAGTTCGCTCTTTGTCATGGTAGGGAGGTAGGCCCTTATCATTACCTGCGCTTCAACCTGTCCTACAAAGGCGCTGGCAACATTGCTGAGAGCCTCGGCTCCGCTCACCCGCATAATGAAGTTCATGCCTCTTGCCACTATAGCCACCAGGAATTGCATCACTTTGAAGTAGTACAGAATGGCCACAAGCACGCAAACGAGAATAATGGTAGCAGTAATATTAAATGCGAATACAAAGGCCGGCGTTATGCCGTAGGCTGATACCTTACCAGCCGGGTCAACAATGCCAATACCTCCGTACACAAAGCCCGCGCCCTGTTGGGCAAAGCCTTCGAGTTTTTGCATGCCCTTACCCAGGTGCTGGAAGAACTGATTGACTGCTGAAACCTTGAGTACCAGCAGGGCTATCACTATCTGGAGGGCGAGACCGCTGAGTACCAGACGGATATTTATTTTCTTTTTGTTATTTGAAAACAGGAAAGCAATTCCAAGTATCAATATTAT
>CAILMA010000117.1 GCA_903835145.1 uncultured Bacteroidota bacterium | reverse complement strand
TAAAAAGTTGAGGGGCTATCGATACCGATAAGCCCCTCAACTTTTTATGGCATACACTCCGCATTTTTCTTTAGCAGGCGCAGGTAAATACATTGTTTTTATATATAACGCCATTCTTGCTCTCGTAGCGGTCTACTACCCCTTCTTCATATAATTTATTCAGTATCTCCGCTGCTGCTTCTATAGGTATGTCGCTGAGGAAGGCAAACTCTTTTATGGTCATGGTTGGGAACTCGTTGAAAAGGCTTTCGGGTGCTTTGTCAATCGGTTCTTTCTTTATCGTAGGTACCAGGTGGGAGATCACTTCCTCAAACTTGGTATAGGGCTGGAAGCCCTTGATGGTGAATTTTTTCTCAGAGCAATTGGAGAAAAAGAGAGTTGGGAAACCGGTAACACCGAGTTGCTTGGCCATTTCCAGATCTATGCGGAAAAGCTCCTGTGCCTTGCCCTCAAAATCGCGCAGCAGCCTTGCCGAATCCAGCCCGGCGCTGAGCGCGGCTTTCTCCAGAAATTCCCACTTGATGATGTTCTTCTTCTCCAGGAACACCATTTCCTTTATCCTACGTAAGAACAGAATGGCCTTATCGGTATCCTGCATTTGCGCGGCTTTAAAGGCTATTGAAGGAGGATAGGAGGAGTTCAGCGGGTCTTCAATCCAGATATCCCCATCGAGTGGCATATCGTGCTCCTCGCATACTTCTTCCCAGTGTTTAGCGGCATCTGATGGGCTATTGATTTTCCCTTTTCCATATTCTTCCCACTCGGGCAGCAGGCCACCCATGCGGTACTCTATATTTATGTAGTTGCCATACTCCAGTTGCAGCTTGCGCAGCATGGGTTGTATGATCCAGCAAGTAGAGCAAATAGGGTCAGTGAAATAAACAATGTTGATGATTTTCTTTCCTGTATCCTCTTCATCTTCCTGCTTCTTGGTGTACAGCGGTACAGGTATATCGTCCTCGCTTTTAAAGTCAGGCTTCAGGAAGAGTTTTTTTAGTTCCCTACCCAGCTTTATATGGCTTTTTACTTCGGCCGAGCGTATCTCGTAGTAGCGGGCAAAAGCCTTTTCATAACTCACGAAATCCTCTATGCAGGTTGCCAGTGTCTTGGCATCGAGTATGGCATTGGTGGTACCGGCGCTGGTGAAAGGCAGGGAAAGGTGCGCAGCATCGCCTATGAGTACCACATTCTTTTTATGGAAGGTAGGCAGCAAATCGAAATCGCGGGTGTGCCAGATGTAACTGTTAGAGAAGTCGGTTGATGCTATCACGTTTGTAACATTGGCCGGGAATTCGCGCAGCATGTTCAGGCAGAAGGAATTTATTTCTTCCGCAGTGCTGTTGGTGAGGTCAGCAATGGTAGGGTCAAACTGCATGAACCATACGTACTCCGACTCCGAAGTAGGTATAAGCCCAAAAGCAAGCCCATTGCTTTTGTCCTGGTATTTGTTGAAAATTGAAGGTGGGTTCTTAGCCAGGATTTTGCGGCTGGTGATGCCTATTATCTCCTTTACCTCAACTGGTGTATACTTTACCTTACCGAGGGTAAGCTCGCGGACGAGGGAGTTGCCACCATCGGCGCCCACAAAAATGTCGCCATACTCTACATCTCCGTTCAGGAAGGCCGCAGCAACTACATTGCCATCTTCGTAAATGAAGTGGGAAAAGACCCTACCCTCTTTAATATTCTCGTTCGGGAAAAGGGCATATAAGAAATTAATGAGGTTTATCCGTTTTACGCAATGCCATGCATCCAGTTTCAGGTGTTTCACCTCCTGTCCATTTGGGCGGCGCAGCACATATTCATCTACTTTTTTACTTTTCAGGGTTATGTTGCTTCCATTCTTAAGTTCATTGAGAATGTTGAGGCCATCCAAGTGCATCAGGAAAGCATGTCCGCGGCTTGGCATACCGGCAGTTCTCTCGCATATGACCACATTCATATTTTTTTGCTTCAAAAAAATACCCAGTGTCAATCCTGCTATGCCTCCGCCAATAATTACTATTTTCATAACAAACTATTTTTTATTCTACTTAAAGCTTCAGCGAGTATCTCCTCTGAAGTTGCAAAGCTGAGCCTTATATAGCCGCTTGCCCCATCGCCAAACCACTGTTTCAATCCCGGCACTACCGATACTTTTGCGTGCTCCATCAGGTAGTCGCGCACTTCCTGGCTTGTTTTATGTAAACCCTCTATATTGGCAAACGCCACATAGCAACCCTCCGGGGCTATGCACTTAATGCCCGGTACTGTGTTGAGTTCTGTAACACACAGATCCCGCATTTTTTGAAGGTGCGCTACAAAATCGCAGAGCCAGCCACCACATTTGTTAAGCGCGGCAGCCGCGGCTACCTGTGCTATTGTATTGGCACCATGCACGGTACT
>CAILMA010000116.1 GCA_903835145.1 uncultured Bacteroidota bacterium | reverse complement strand
GTGTAATAGTATTGCCTGTACAAACGACAGATGGACCGTTGATTGGTGCCACATATGTGATCGCATTTATAGTTATTTTTTTAATCGCTGTTGCGCTGCCGCAGGCATTTGTTACCGTGTAAGTAACAGTATCGGTGCCGGTCAGTAAAGCGGTGACAAGCGTATCATTTATTGATGCATTGCTGTTAATAACATGCCATGTGCCGTTGCCAGCCATTGCCGTATCAATAAATGTCGCAGTTACACCCTGGCATATTGTGACCGGACCGTTGATGGAGCCGGGTGAAGGGATGCCGATTACAGATATAGGGTAGATAGCAGTGTCAGAACCACAGGTGTTTCTAACAGCATACCGAACAGTGTCCAGCCCGGTAGTTACCCCCCTGATTTTTCCATTTCCGAGAGATCCGGCTTTGTTGTTGGTAAGCGACCACGTACCCCCTGTGATGGTATCCGCCAAAAATAACGTGTCAGAAGTGCAAATTGTATTCGAACCTGTGATGATACCAGCGTTAGGCAGGGTGTTGATTGTGAGGAGTCTATTGCCCATTGCTGAGCCGCAACTGTTTGCGATGGTGTAGGACAAGGTATCGATACCTGAATGGGCAGCTGTGAGTGCTCCTGCTGTTGTTATGCTTGCATTGGTGTTTGATAATGACCATGTGCCGCCTGTGCCAGCAAGATCGATGTAAGTTGCAGACGAACCCTGACAAAGTGCCGCCGGGCCGGATATGGAATCTGCATTAAGCACTGAATCAACCGTTAAGGTTGCGGATGTAAGATAGGTACCACAACTGCCTGAAAATCCATAAGTTATTGACACAGTTCCAGATGCTATGCCGGTTACGTGCCCTGTGGCGTTTATTGATGCTATGCTGGCATCTGAGCTCATCCAGTTGCCTCCGGCGGTAGTATCGGTAAGTGTGATAGCAGAACCGGCACATACAGCGGTGCTTCCGCTTATGCGCCCTATTGTATAACCGGTTGATGGACTTACTGTTATATGAAGGGTATCGGTCGTAGTTGCGCAGCTATTGCTCACCCTGTAGCTAATGATTGCAGCACCAACGGTAACGCCTGATACGTAGCCGTATGCGTTAACGGTTGCGATAGCAGTGTTGCTGCTGCTCCAGGTGCCGCCTGCAACTGAGTCGCTCAGTGGCAAAACAGCACCAATACAAAACGAACTTGACGGGTGGGTTATCCTTGCTGCTGGTGTGTAAGTATTAACAGTAATGTTGAAATAAGCTTTACTAGTATCGCCCTGAGCAAAAGTGTAGTAAATAATAGTATCTACACCGCCGCTTAGGCTGGTAACAAGGCCAGCGGTGTTCACCGTTGCTATTGCAGTGTTGCTGCTCATCCATGTGCCGCCAGTCACGGAGTCGGTGAGTAAGGTTGTAGTACCCAGGCAAATGGAGTCAACACCACGGATGGGCCCATTCGGAGGCAGAGGATTATTCTTGAAGACGGAGACTGTCGCGTCACCGCCATTTACAATAGCTAAATCAGGTTTGCCATCGCCGTCAATGTCGCCCAGTGCTATTCCGGCCGGGTAGGTGCCGGTTCCAAGGTCTGTTTTAGCAGCCAGAGAACCAGCTGCAATAGCGCCGCTGGTAGCAGTATTAAGGAAAACGGAAACTTTGTTCGCTGTATAAGCACCCACTGCAAGGTCCAGTTTGCCATCACCGTTAATATCGGCAAGAGCAATGTCTTCCGGCGCAGAAGATGATGCAAACGTTATAGCGGTTGCAAAGGTGAGCGTGCCAGCCGTAGCATTTGTATTGCGGTATACCGCAATGTTTGCATCGCCGGTGTTGGTGACAATCAGGTCAGTTTTTCCGTCTCCGTCAATGTCGCCGCCAGCAATACCTGCAGGGCCATTGCCGGTTGCTATAGTTATAGCGGTAGCAAATGAACCTGTGCCAATAGAACCTATGGTTGCTGTATTATGAAAAACTGATAGCGTGTTAGCACCATAGTTAGTTACCGCAATATCAACTTTTCCGTCGCCATCAAGGTCGCCAGCAAATATTTTAAAGGGATAGGAGCCGGTATTGAAGGAAACTGGAGCGGCAAATGAATTTACTGTAATGGTTCCCGGAGCACTCAGATTGCGCAAAATGGCAATCTTGTTCGATGATTGGTTTACGACTGCAATATCCGGTTTCTTGTCTCCGTCGAAGTCTGCAATAGCAAGGTCAAAAGGTGCAGAACCACCTGTGTTTATATCCACCCGCGCAGCAAATGTAAGCGTACCCGGGGTTGATATATTTCTGAAAATAGATATTTTATTCGAACTGGTTGAGGTATTGGTAACGAGGATATCGGGCCGGCCATCACCATCTATATCTGCTATTTTTACGTAGTGCGGACCGAAGCCGGTAGAAAGAATAAGCGGAGCAGCAAACGTGCCGGAGTTGATACCTGTGCCAGTTCCCTGATTTAAATACACATAAATGTTATTTGGGCCGCTGTTTACAACCACCATATCCGTTTTTCCGTCACCGTCTATGTCGCCCAAAGCCGCCCCGATAGGTGAGGCGTCAGCTGCAAAATTGACCGGGGCATTAAAATGTACAGAATCGGCCATGAGGCCTGAATTATGGTAGGTAGGTAAAAATGCATATTGCTCCGTAGCAATAAAACCGGTTGTGGTATCGGCAAGGGTAAGCGAATTGTAGGTAGCGTTTACGGGCAATGCTGCGGTAATAGATGTTGCAGATGCCGAACTGATGGCTGCTTTCGTACTGCCGAAGTAGAGGGCGTTGCTGGTGGCGGTGGAGTTAAAGTTGGTGCCAGAAATGGTTACAGTGGCACCGGGAACGCCGGTGTTAGGCGTCACTGATGTTATACCTGGTAAGGGCACTACTGATATTAATTTATTGATAGTAGTTGTTAGGCCGCAGGTGTTGGTAACCGAATAATAAATAGAATCGGTACCCAGAGCTACGCCGGTTACGAGCCCGGTAGCACTAATTTTTGCAATTGTCGTGTCGCTGCTGCTCCACGTGCCGCCTGCAACATTATCGCTAAGGCTTACTGTGCCACCCAAACCAGCCAGCCGGAACCCTGCAATTGCGGGCACAACCGGATATCCTAAAATAGTGATGTTGGAACCATTGTTACTGCCGAATGTAGGTGAGGGAGTCTGGTTAATAACTCTGATGCGGTAAGCTGTGCCGGCTGTTAGGCCTACGGGAACGACTGCTGCAATAGGACTCGCTGTATCGGACCCAAGAATACCTGTGGTAAAATCAGTAGGGAAAACGCCAGATGCATTGGAAATCTGAACTTTAAAAAGACCTGTGAAAGTACCAGTGTATGTAAATACTACAGAGATATGGCTGGTGTCATTGTTGCAATATGGACCAAACAAAGTAGGAACTGTAGTAATGGTAGGCACAGCGAGTGCCGTTCCGGAGAGGGCAAGGAAAATAGTCGTGACTATGAAAAAAAGATAAGTATGAAAGCTCTTTGTAAAATAATTCAACATGTTGCAGGTAATTTTTTCTGTGATCTACTCGCCGGCAATAACAGCATGCAAACGGGAGGGTCGATAAAATCCGACATTCCTTTAGTCATTTTTCATTTTTGATGGCTGGCGCAATCCATTTTTATTAAATGGTCTGAGCAACAACAGCCAACCGAAAAGAATCAGAACTATACAGCCCGGTAGCGACGAACTTTTAAGTTCTTACTATGCTGATATTTTACACGATTTTATATGCAAAAGAAAGTAAAACTAATACGATTTCAAAGGTAAGTCTTTTTAGGTAATTAAACTGTTTTCAGGCACTTTGAGGTGCATTTTGCAGCTTGATACTGCTTATATATACTATATTATTAACTGATGTATGCCCTTACTTTCAGGCAACGATTCATATCAATTTTGCGGCTATCCAAATTTTCCCGAAAATACGATTGCCGTGTTTTATGATTTTAAAGTTGCCTCACGGCATAGTTTTACTTACTTCTTTTCCTGTAACTAAAATTAGCTGCTATGAAAACGAGAATTACATTATTGGCGATCGGTGCTATCGGAATTTTTACCTTCGGGTCATGTAAGAAAAATTATACCTGCACCTGCACGACAGTGGTGAGCACAGTATCTTCAACCACAACGCATAACGTGGACAATTCCACTTACACGGATGCAAAAAATACCTGCAATAACTACCAGACACAGGCCAACAGTACTTTGCCAGGTGGCACTACTTGTCACCTCTAACTATTCCCAAACAAGACAGGCAGAATTCCGGATACCGGGATTCTGCTCTTTTGTTTTTATGGATGCCGCCATTGACTTGCACTTTTGCGTATCAAAGGCCAGAATTCATAATTTTTTGGTCCTTCCGCAAATCCATTTTAGTTTTATGAAAATTCTGTGACCCTCGCCTGATCGTGAAAAAAAGCATTAAAAAAATATTATTCTTTGCTCTTTCCTTTTTGGTAGGTTCGGTATTTCTTTATTCTTCTTACACCAAGGCTTTTCCCATTCAGTTATTTGAGTACACGCTTGTTGAGTTTCTTCACTTGCCGTGGTTATTAGCAGCTGTTGGCGCGCGGCTGTTTGTTGGTATGGAGGCTGGCTTGGGCTGTTTGTTGTTGGTCAGTCTGTTTGGCGCCAACAAATGGGTGCTCAAAGTGGCTCTCGCTCTGTTGAGTATATTTAGTATTTATATTATTTATTTGTGGGTCAGATTTGGCGGTGAGGTCAATTGTGGCTGTTTTGGCGACAAAGTGTTGCTAAGTCCGGCTGCATCTCTGGGCAAAAACATGGCATTGATAGCCGCGGTTTTGGTGCTGCTGCGCTATGCTGAAGGGCTTAGGTTCCGGCGGGATTACTTAGTTGTTTCGGCTATTTCAATTGCTGGTTTGGTGTTGCCATTTATTCTTTTTGTAGTGCCCTTGCAGCAGAGTAAGCTTTCAGGTAGGCCACCCTATGTAAGTGATATAGCGCCGTTGTTTAAATTGAGTTCCAACGCTGTTCCTGATTTACGTAAAGGCAAACACGTTGTTGCGTTCTTTCATCAGGGATGCCCCCATTGCCGGTTAGCGGCCTACAAGCTTCACCTTATGCACCAGAGCAATCCGGCACTTCCGCTGTTTATGGTTATTGGAGGCTTGCAAAGCGACCTCACTGATTTCTGGAAGGTGACGAAGGCGAATGATGTGCCTTATACAAGGCTTGATAAAGATGATTTTTTGAATATTACACACGGCATTTTCCCCTTAATATTATTAATTGACAACGGCGAAATCGCTGGATCCGAAGATTACAACGACCTCGGGCAGCAATTTCTTGAAGATTGGGTAGCAGGAAAACAGGTAAAATAAACTGTTAGTTTATCAAGTTCTTATGTTTTAGGGAGGCATCGAAGAAAATTGCATTACTGCAACAAAAGAAAACTATATTCTATTATCTTTACACCTTTGTATACAAATTAAGAATATTAATGCCTTTAATGATAAACCAAGTTAGTAAAATAGAAAAGGAATATTCGGTGATTGTGGCAGGTGCTGGTCCGGTAGGTTGTGTGATAGCCGAACGGCTTGCTTCTCAATTGGGCTGGAAAGTGTTACTGGTGGACAAGCGTGCACACATCGCCGGAAATTGTTTCGATACCCGTCATGAATCAGGAGTGCTGATACATCGTTATGGCCCGCATTACTTCCGATCTAATAAGATAGACCTTGTTAATTACCTTTCGAATTTTACGAAGTGGATACCCGGTAACTACATAGTTAAGAGCTCAGTAAATAACGATTTATATCCATTCCCTATCAACTTGCTCACACTGAGGCAGTTTTTTAAGCAGCCCGATTTGAACGCAGAGCAGGCTGAAGCCTTGCTGGCTTCCCGCAGGGAGCATTTTCCCAACCCGGCTAACTCAGAAGAGTTTGTGTTAAGCAGGGTAGGGCGTGAGCTATACGAAGCTTTTTACCTTGGTTATACCTTAAAACAATGGAATATTCATCCGCGAGACCTTGCGCCATCAGTTTGTGGCAGGATACCGGTGAGGCTGAATACCGATGAGCGCTATGTAGATCATGAGTATCAGTTAACGCCGGCGGAGGGTTTCACTAACATGTTTACCAACATGGTGAGCCACCCGAACATAGATGTGATGCTTGAAACCGACTTTGAGACATTGCGTCATAGTCTGAAACCCGGTATTGCAACAGTATATACGGGTCAGATTGATGAGTATTTTGATTTTAAGCTCGGTAAATTGCCGTGGCGGTCACTGCAGTTTGAATTCAAGGAAGAACCAACTGAATATACCCAGCCTTGTGTGCAAATTAATTACCCTAATGAGCATGGGTATACCCGCACTGTGGAAATAAAACACGTTACAGGGCAAAAACATCCGCATACAGTAATATCCTACGAATACCCGACAGCTGAAGGCGACCCATATTATCCTATACCCATGGAAGCCAATGCTGCATTGTATGATAGATACAAAGCACTTGCAGAGGAAGAAACAGCAAACAATAATGTATATTTTTGCGGCCGACTGGCTGAATATAAATATTTTAATACCGATGAAGTGATAGAACGTGCGCTTCATACGTTCAACCTTATCAAAAACCGCTATGAACATTAATAATCTGTGGGTAGTAATGCCTGTCTATAACGAAGAGGAGGCAATTACAAGTGTATGTGAAGATTGGAATAAAGCATTGGCTGACACGAAGCTGAATTACACTTTGTGCATCCTCAATGACGGGTCGAAAGACGGTACTCTGAAAATATTGCGTGAGTTTGAATCGAAATTTCCGAGGATAAAAATTGTGGATAAGCCGAATTCCGGTCATGGGCAATCATGCGTACTTGGTTACCAAATGGCGCTTGAAAATGGTGCGGACTGGATTTTACAAATTGACTCTGATGGCCAGTGCGACCCTCAATATCTGCCTGCCGTTATTGAAATGGCAAAAAAAGACTTTAAGGCTGTTTATGGTTTCCGCAAGACGCGAGACGACGGTATGAAGCGTTACCTCATTTCCCGCTTTGTTACCTTATTTACGTTTGCAGCTACCGGGCAGTGGGTGAAGGACGCGAATGTCCCCTACCGACTGATACATGAAAGTGTGATGAAGCAAATAGCTTATAAGGTGCCAAAAGACTTCCACCTTGCCAATATTTATGTTTCAGTACTCTCTAACAAAATAGCAAAAATTAAGTGGGTGGACATTCATTTCCGCGACCGAAGTGGAGGCTCACCAAGCGTGAAGACCTTTTCGTTTATTAAGCATGGCTTCAAACTGTTCCACCAACTAAAGGATGCCAGTAATAGCGTGGCGAAGTGAACGAAAGAATGAATGATTAGGATTTAAGAGAATGAACTATGACTCAGGCGGAACTTTTTGATATTTTAGCTAATGGAGAAAATTCAGGGGTTGAGTTTAAGCGTGACGATGTAAGACCGGAGAAAATTGCACGTGAAGTTGTTGCCATGGCCAATTTTAAAGGAGGCCGTGTTTTTCTGGGCGTTGAAGATGATGGCACAATATCGGGATTGACGAGAAATGCAACCGATTGTGAAAAGTGGGTAATGGATACAATTTTTCGACATTATATAGATCCGCAAATAATACCGTTTTATGAAGAAGTTGTAACTCCTAATGGTGTTGTGGCAGTAATAACAATAGAGCAAGGTACAACCAAACCCTATGCAGTTATGCACAATGAGCGGCCGGATATTTATATCAGAACCGGAAGTATCAATCAACTTGCGACAAGGGAGCAAATTATTCGTTTGGCTCAAGAATCAGGTTTTATTCATGCTGAGACCCTTCCTGTTTCTGGTTCATCAATATCAGATATTGATCTTGCGCTCTTTCTTAATTATTACAAAAAGAACTACGACGAAACACTTGATCCGGATGACTATGAAATGATAAAACAACGGCTGTTGCAACTGGACCTGATGGCCAACCACGAGGGTAAAACCTTCGTTTGTTCGCTGGCCGGATTGTTGCTGTTTGGCAAGCATCCGTTGCGGTTTTTACATCAGTCGGGATTTCGAATCATTCATTATAGTGGTTCGGAACAATCAATTAATACACAATCTGATGAAGTTGTGAGCGGAGCCATAGCGGAACTCAAAAATGATTTTCGGGAAATATTGATTCCGGGATTGGTAACAAGAATAATGCTGAATCTACAAGAAAAATTGTCAGTAGAGGCAATTGCAAGTGACCATATTACCCGGGAAAGAAACTGGGAATACCCGCCTGAGATACTAAGGGAGCTGATTGTCAATGCATTGATTCACAGGGACTACACGAAAGCAAATCAAAACAGAATTGAGATTTTTGCGGATAGAATAGAAATTACCAGTTTTGGGAGACTACCGAATACACTTACGATTGAGAAGATAATGGCTGGTCAGCAATACCCCAGAAACCCTATATTGATTCGAATTACCAAGGACTATGGGTTTATTGACGATCGCGGACTGGGGATTCGGAGAAAGGTATTGCCAATATTAAAGCAAAATGGATTTAAGGAACCTTTTTTTGAACAAACTGATGACTACCTTAAGATTGTGGTTTTCAAAAAATAGTAGCGTTTATATGTAATTTATTTTAGTATAAAAAACAGGGCTGTCATCTGAAAATGGCAGCCCTGTTTGCATTATTGTCTTTTTACATCAGGTGGCTTACTTATGGCCCCCAGTTTTCTGAGTAGTTTTCTGTTTTCACGCTTGTGAATGAGGTTATGCACACCTGCATATATAACTGGTAATATCAGCAGTGTGAGCAGGGTAGATGTGATCAATCCTCCAATAACTACAATGGCCAAAGGCTTTTGCGTTTCAGAGCCAATACCAGTGCTTATAGCCGCAGGTAAAAGGCCGATTGCAGCCATGAGTGCGGTCATAACCACTGGTCTTATTCTGGAGTGCACACCATGCTCTATAGCCATGTGCAGCGTCATTTTATCGGCGAGGTTTTTTCTGAAAACGCTGATTAATATTACTCCATTCTGAATGCAGACGCCAAACAGGGCTATAAAGCCTATACCGGCACTGATACTGAAGTTCATATGTGTAACATGCAGCGCAAGGATACCACCTATCAACGCAAATGGCACGTTCATAATGGTAAGCAGCGCATCTTTTACATTGCCATAGGTAATGAACAGAATCAGGAAGATTGCAATAAGGCACAGTGGCACAACGTTGGCCAAAGTTTTTGATGCACGTTCAGCATTTTCAAATTCTCCGTTCCAGCTCAGGAAGTAGCCATGTGGCAATTTCACCTTGGCTGCAACCTTTTTCTGAGCTTCAGCCACGGTGCTGCCGAGGTCGCGGCCTCGAATAGAGAACTTAACCGGAATGTAGCGTGCATTATTATCGCGATAAACAAAGGAAGGGCCGGTGAGAATCTTTATATCACTTATTTCTTTAAGTGGTATTCTGGTACCGTCCATTGTCGGTACCATCAGTTGCTCTATTTTTTCCTGATTGTTACGGAACTCTTTGTCGTATCGCACCCTGATGTCAAATTTGCGCGCGCCTTCATATAGTTGCGTCGCGGCTTTACCACCAATGGCCATTTCAATAACGGCGTTGGCATCAGCAATGCTCACTCCATACATGGCCATTTTTTGCTGGTCAAGCTCTATTCTGAACTCCGGTTGGCCCAGGTTACGCAAAACACCGAGGTCTTCAACTCCCTGCACTGTTTTCAACTGATCCATCACCTGGTTTGCAAGCGAGTCCATAGTGCTAAAGTTCGTACCGAATATTTTTACTGCAAGCGATGCAGGCACACCTGCAACAGCTTCTTCCACATTATCCCTTATGGGTTGGGAGTAGTTGTACAGAATACCAGGTATTTTGCTCAGCTGTTTATCCATCGCCTCAATGAGGTTTTCAGAGGTTACGCCCTTGGGCCATTCGTCCTTTGGCTTAAGGTCAACAGCAATTTCAATGTTAAAGAAGCCCTTGGGGTCGGTACCATCAACGGTACGGCCCTGTTGTGCCAGCGTATGCCTTACTTCGGGGAACTGCGCGAGAATAGTCATCATTTTTCGTGCAATCTGGTTAGATTCTTCCAGCGATGCGCTCATAGGGAGTTGTCCTTTTACCCAAAGTGCGCCTTCATCAAGTTCCGGCAAGAATTCAGAGCCAAGGAAATGGGCTGAGAAGAAAGTGACCACCATTACAGAAACGGCTACAATCAAGCTAATTCTGCTGTGTGCATAAACCCATTTGAATCCCCTCATGATGTATTTCTCAAAGAAATGTACTACAGGGTTGTTCTTTTCCCGCACATTTTTTCGCAAGAGTATGCTGGAAAGAGCGGGCACTAAAGTAAGTGTATATATTAACGCCCCCAGCAATGCAAAACCAAGTGTGTAGGCGAGGGGAGAGAACATCTTTCCCTCTACCTTCTTAAAGGCAAAAATTGGAATAAGGCAGGTGAGGATAATGACTTTGGAGAAGAATATGGCCTTACCCATTTCTGTGCCCACATTTTTAAACAAGCCGAGTTTTGCCAGCTTATTAAATTTCTCCATGCCAATCTCTTTGGCACGATGGTCAAGCGCTACAAAGATGCCCTCCACCATTACCACAGCACCATCTATAATGATACCGAAATCCACCGCTCCCATAGAAAGCAGGTTGGCGGTCATGCCCCTCATGCGCATGAGCATAAATGCAAAGAGCAACGCAAGCGGCACTATTATACCCACAGTGAGCGTGGTGCGCCAGTCGGCCATGAAAATGAGTACAATAAGCGTAACCAGTATAATACCCTCAAAAAGATTGTGCAAAACCGTATGGGTTGCAAACTCCATAAGGTTTGTACGATCGTAGAATGGAACAATTTTTACATCCTTGGGTAGTATGTTTTCGTTAAGTTCTTTTACTTTATCGTGAATGCCATTGAGCACTGCCTCGGCGTTTTCGCCTTTACGCATTACAATAATTCCCTCAACTACATCTTCGTCCTTATCGTGTTTTACATCACCGAGGCGTGGTTTTTCTGTTTCTACTACAGTTGCAAGGTTCTTAACAACGATAGGTACACCGTTGATTTTGGTAACTATGATGTTGTTGATTTCTCCAATATCATTAAGCAAACCAATTCCTCGAATGATGAAGGACTGTCCGTTTTGTTCCAGCACATCACCACCTACATTTATATTGCT
>CAILMA010000115.1 GCA_903835145.1 uncultured Bacteroidota bacterium | reverse complement strand
GAATTTTGCGGTCATAAGTTTCTTTCCGTTGGCGCCGCCAAACTGATCGGCATACCCATCGGTAAAGAGATAAACTGTGTCGCCAATGCCGAGTGGCACTTCATAATTGGTAAACTTGCGTTCGCGAGCCATTTGTAAACCACCGATAGGAAACTTGTCAGGCTTTATCACTTCTATTTCGTGGGCTTTGTCCCTTACTATCCACAGTGGCCGGTTAGCCCCTGCAAACTGCAAGCTTTTCAATTCACTATCAAAGGAGCAAATCGCCACGTCCATTCCGTCATTAGATTCATTTTCACTTTGCCTGAGTGTTTCTATAACAAGGGTATTTAACTGACTGAGGATAAGCGCCGGCTCCTCGATATTGCGCTCATTGATCACTTGGTTGAGTAAAGAGCTGGCTATCATGCTCATAAACGCACCAGAAACTCCGTGCCCCGTGCAGTCGCCAGTTACCATTATAGACCGGTTGTTTTTCTTCGCAAACGCGTAAAAGTCACCACTCACAATGTCTTTCGGAATGTACATGATGAAAGTTTGCCTAAGGTTGGCATAGATAAAATCTATATTTGGAAGTATAGCCGACTGTATGCGTTGTGCATAGTTGATATTATCGGTTATTTCATTGTTTTTGACTTGCAGTTCAGCAAGCAGTAGTTCCGTTTTGGCTTTTTCGGTTTCCAGTAGTTCATTAAGCTCGCTTACCCGCTCCTTTTCTTTATGTATGGTAATACTGGTTTGCCATAGCTTCTTTACCTTCTCATCCAGTTTTTTCTTCTCGGCCTCCAGCTTTTCTTTTTCCAGCTGCATTTCTGCGGTCATCTCTTCCAGCCTGTGTTTTTCTTTGAGCGCAGATTCGCTCATTTTCCAGATTTTCTTGTTTTTTTCTTCAACCTTCAGCTTTTCGGCTGCTATAGACTCCTGCTGTTGCAGAATATCATTTTTCACAGTTACAACCTCTACTGCCTTTTCTTCCAAAATCAACTTCAACTGCCTCAACTCTTCCTCCCCTGCCCTTATTTCGTCGTTCTTTTTCTGAATGGCGTCCTTTTTATGCTTCAATTGACTATTAAAAAAAACACAAATAAGTATCAACACTACAAGTAATGCAATCAAAATTATATCGGTGAGGCTTCCGTTCATTTATCTTTGTTTATGCAATTTTGTGCTAACCCAACTGGTTAGCATATTCACTTTTGTCGTTGTCATTTTTGTTCAGGCTATTTTCCTTTTTTACCATATCGGTCACCACCTTATCCAACCTATTAGCAACCAACGCAATACCTTCCAGTAGCTCCACGTTTTCCGGGTCGGCGGGGTCATCATAATTAAAAAGCTGCACCAGCCCCATAATCGTAGAAAGCGGCCCCCTCACCTCATGGGCCTGCACAAATGCGATGTCTTTAAGCACATCGCTTTGTGCCCTAATATATTCCAGGTGCTTCTTTTTTTCCTGATCCAGTAACTCCAGCAGCTCGGTCACTTTTTCCTTCTGTTTGTGAACGGTAATACTGGTTTGCCATAGTTTTTTAATTTTTTGGTCCAGCTTTGCCTTCTCGGCTTCCAGTTGCTCTTTTTCCCCGTTTAGGGTGGCATTGGTTTCCTCAAGGAGGTGTTTTTCGTGCAGCACAGCCTCACTCATCTTCCATAACTTTCGGTTCTTTTCCTCTATCTTCTTCTTTTCCAGCTCTATATTGCGTTCCTGAGCAAGGAAATGAGCAAGGCGTTCCCTCACTTCGGTGTAGTCTTTCTTTAGTGCCAGCTCACCTTTCTGTAGCCGGCTGCAAGCCGCT
>CAILMA010000114.1 GCA_903835145.1 uncultured Bacteroidota bacterium | reverse complement strand
TGTTCAGCTACCTTACCGGCGAAAAAGAAGGAGACCTGCTCACCGGTATCTTCCAAAACGACTGCGATAATAAAACCGGTTCACAAAGTCTTAAACTTGATAATAATTTTGGTAGCTTTATAATAGAATAATGGTATTCGTCACCCTGCTACCATGTATTGCTTCACGCCTGCAATTCCTATAACATGAAAAGAATTACAGTAACGCTCCTTTGCCTCATGATGTGCATTGCCGGAGCAAGGGCCCAGAACAAGGGCAACATGATAACACTGAAAAGAGACGCTGGCGTAGAGGAGTTGCTATTTAATGAAGGCGAAGCAGGCGAATTTAAATTCCAGCAGGAAACGAAAGACCTTGGAAATGTTCCCGAAGGTGCTCATGCTGAATGCGAATTTGAGTTTAAAAACACGGGCAAAAAAGCCATTACTATTTTCAATATCAATGCACCTTGTGGCTGCACGGTTGTCACCTGGCCTTATAACCGGATATTGCCCGGACAAAAAGGCACAATTCATGTAGCGTGCCATACTACAGGATGTTCCGGTAAAATCTCGAAATACCTGATCATTAATTCCGATGCCTCGCTGGGTCACTTCCTATTGAATTTCACTGCCGACGTTGTTATTAATCCTGTGGCCTCTATACAAGGATAGTTAGTGAAGCAAAAAAATAAAGACGACCCATGGAGCCGCCTTTATTTCAATTATAAATCACTTTTATTTTATGCGTCAATTCTGGCGAACTTAGCGTGCTTCTCTATAAAATCGCGACGCGGAGGCACTTCTTCACCCATCAGCATCGAGAACACCCTGTCGGCTTCTACGCTGCTGTCAATGGTTACTCTTTTCAGTGTACGGGTAGCGGGGTTCATTGTCGTATCCCAAAGCTGTTCAGCATTCATCTCTCCAAGACCTTTGTATCGCTGAATGTTCACGGAGTCTTCCTTTCCATTAGCCAGTACATCGACCCAATGTTTGCGGTCCACTTCATCCCATGCATAGTGCTGTTCCTTGCCTTTTTTCACCAGATAGAGTGGTGGCTGTGCCAGATAAACATAACCTTGCTTTATGAGGTCTTCCATATACCGATAGAAGAAGGTAAGGATGAGGGTAGCAATGTGAGAACCATCCACATCCGCATCCGTCATGATCACAATCTTATGATAACGGAGCTTTGTAAGATTCAGTTGTTTTGAGTCTTCAGGAGTACCAATGCTTACGCCCATGGCTGTAAACATATTCCTGATTTCCTCATTTTCGTAAATTTTATGTTCCTGTGCTTTTTCTACGTTCAGTATTTTACCCCTGAGCGGCAATATCGCCTGGAAGTGACGGTCGCGGCCCTGCTTCGCAGTACCACCAGCCGAATCCCCTTCCACGAGGTACAATTCGCATTTTTCAGGATCTTTATCTGAGCAATCGGCGAGCTTGCCGGGCATACCGCCACCGGTAAGTACGCTCTTGCGCTGCACCATCTCACGGGCTTTGCGGGCTGCGGCACGTGCCTGTGCTGCCAGTATCACCTTATCAATGATCATCTTGGCATCCTTGGGGTGCTCCTCAAGAAACGCCTCAAGCACTCGGCTCACACACACATCTACCACACCCATCACCTCGTTGTTGCCAAGCTTGGTTTTGGTCTGGCCTTCAAACTGCGGCTCCGGTACTTTAACAGAGATAATAGCGCTTAACCCCTCGCGGAAGTCGTCACCGGTGATTTCAACCTTTGCTCTCTCAAACAATTTGTTTTTATCGCCGTATGACTTGAAAACGCGGGTAATGGCCCTGCGGAAACCTGCAACGTGGGTACCACCTTCTATCGTATTGATGTTGTTAACGTAAGAAAATATGTGCTCGTTGTATGAAGAGTTGTAAGAGAGTGCCACATCAACGGCCACATTGCTGTCCTTATCGTGGGTTTCCACAAATATCGGTTGCGACAGCAACTGCACGCGCTTAGCATTGGCATCAAGCAATAACACAAACTCTACTATGCCACCCTCGCTGTAAAAAGTTTCAGTCGGTACCTGACCTTCTTCTGTCATTTCCCTGAGGTCAATGAGTATTATTTTGATACCCTTATTCAGGAAAGAAAGCTCCCTGAGCCTGCCGGCAAGAATTTCGCGCTTGTATACCGTATCTTTAAAGATGGTCCCATCTGGCTTAAAATGCTGCATTGTACCGGTATGCTCCGATGGTTGGCCGGTTTCCCTTACAGGGTATTGTGGTATCCCCTTGCGGTATTCCTGCTCAAAGGTTTTTCCTTCGCGCCATACAGTAGTGAGCATTACTTCACTCAGTGCATTTACGCAACTTACGCCCACACCATGCAGACCGCCGGAAACCTTGTAACTGTCTTTATCAAACTTACCACCAGCGTGCAAAACCGTCATTACCACCTCAAGTGCCGAACGGCCTTCCTTGGTATTTATACCTGTAGGTATTCCACGCCCGTCATCCTGAACACTTATAGAATTATCCTCGTGGATGGTAACTGTAATGTTTTTGCAATGCCCGGCGAGTGCCTCATCTATCGAGTTATCAACAACCTCATATACAAGGTGGTGAAGCCCCTTTACTCCGGTATCGCCAATGTACATGGAAGGGCGCATACGCACCGCTTCCAGCCCTTCTAATACCTGTATACTGTCTGCGCCATACTCCGCACCAGGCGCCTGTAAAATTTCGTTTTCTGTATCCATTTTATTTGTAACCGAAGAATTTTTTTTGAATGAAACTGCTGAAAAGCCTTTCAAATATATACAAACCAATCTATATTAGATAGATTTTTTTGACTTTACAAAAGTAGTTAAAGTATATGGTTTGAACAAGAAAATTACCGGACAGTCTCATAAAATTTTATATGGCTAAAAAGGCCTCACTTTAATCAATAGCCAGTAGAAATGCTATTGTAGCAATGTATAAGCGAATACAAACAACGACATTTTAAAGTCGATATTTTCAGCATGTGTTTACTCTATTTTGACAATCACAAATCTGGTGTACCTTTCGATTCTGTCAAATATTTTTTGCAGGAGTTGCACATTATACCTGCTGCTTTTATATTTGGCTTGATTTTTGCGGATATATAAATGTGTATTTAAACTTCCGGGGTATATTATCAATGGGTAGACTACTACGAAGAACAATTTTATTATTGAGTTGCTTATTTTTCTTCCATGCCTCATATGGGCAGGGAGGGCATAGTGCCATAGAAGATGTTGTGAATGCACTCAAAAGCAGCCGGGTTCAGGACATGACCCGCTATTTCGATAATTTTGTACCTATCAACATCAATAACATCACATCTAATTACAGCCACAATCAGGCTGAACTGGTACTTAAAGATTTCCTTGAAAAGAACCCGCCTCACGATTTTATTGTCATCAACAGTGGCTCTGTGAGCGAGTTGTCAAAATTTGCCATCGGCGTCTTCAGTACACCCAATGGCAAGTACATGGTTTACATCCTTATGATGGTGAAGGACAAAAACTATGTGGTGAAAGAGATAAGATTGACGAAGGAATAGTTGAGCGCTACGCCGTATTTTCAATTCATAATTATTCGGCGATTTCCTCGAGAATCTGAACCATTATTTTATACGTTTCTTCAATGCTTTTAAGCACCAGATCCTCATGAAAGCGTTTCCCATGAGCCAGCTTATCCCGATATTTTACGAACTCTTTTAAATCGGAGAACAAAGCTTCAGGTATTTTGCCCGATAATAAATCAACGATTTTGTTCAAGCTTCCTATGTCATCTTTCTTTTTAACGAACTTATCCTCATAGGAAACAAACGGGAATGGCGAACTGTAATTACTCTTGATGATTCTCTCCATTTCTCCAGATGCAAGGTTTATATGCTCAATTACGGTAGCTTCAAAACAAGCAAACAACTCTACATAGGCATATTCCAACAAAGTATCATGCAATTCGTCGTAGTAATACCATTTAGACATCTAATTTGTGCTATTTTTA
>CAILMA010000113.1 GCA_903835145.1 uncultured Bacteroidota bacterium | reverse complement strand
TGAAACGGTGTTATGAACTTGGAGCAAACTCTTACATCACAAAGCCAAACAGTTTTGAGAATCTAATTAAGACTATTGCCGTGCTGCGTAACTATTGGATTCATATCTCCAGTACTCCTTCCTGACTAATGGCATAGTTTTTGTCCCAGTCCAATATCTATTGGTATAACACCCTATTTTGCGCTTCGATCTTTATCAAATTAAAAATAAAATTGTCGGCATACGGGCAAACAGTTTAGATTAACAATAAACTATCATGAAAAACGACAAAAGTGTAATTATAATTGACGATGAGACTGATTTCTGCCTATTACTTACCGAATACCTAACCCGCAGGCAGTACAAAGTTTTTTATTCGCACACTCTTACTGACGGAGTAAAATTGATAAAAGAAGTACAGCCAGATGTTCTGTTTCTTGACAACAACCTGCCCGATGGGCTTGGATGGGCTAATGCGCCGGAAATTGCTAAAAAGATGCCCTTTACTCAAATAATATTGATGAGTGCATTCCATCCGGAAATTCCAAATATGCCAGACAAAGCCATGTTCAGGATCATAGAAAAACCACTAAGTATGAAAGAACTGGACAAACAGCTATCGAATTTCCCTTGATATTATTTGCGTAATGCCGGCGTTAGCGTTTCCTGTTTTGTTTTTTAAAAAGTATCTAAATCGCCCGATTTAGTCATCTAATGGAAATGAAATAGTAAAAGTCGTACCCCTGCCTGATTTCGAATCCACGTCAATTGTTGCTTTATGGGCTTGCAATATATTGAGCGTAAATGTGAGCCCCAGCCCCACACCATTCCTTTTTTGGGTAAAATAAGGCTCAAATAGCCGGGAGATATTTTCTTCGCTTATACCACATCCATTGTCTTCTATCGCAAGAATGGCAAGATGGTCGGTCCGCATTAGCTTCAAAATTAATAATCCTTTACTCTCCTCCATTGCTTCAATTGCATTAGTGACAATATTCAGCAACGCGAGTTTCAATTTTTCCCGGTCAGCTTGTATTTCCAAAGGGAGCTCCGGATAATCAACCTGCAAATTCATTTGCTTCAGTGTAAGTCTGTCGATACACATGGCTATAACGTCATCAACAACGAGCTGCAAAGTGTTCTTTTCCAAAAGGTGTTCTGTTGGCCGTGATGTATAAAGCAACTCCTTAATCAAGTCGTTAATTCGCGTGCTGTTGCGGTGAATGATATTCATATACAATTCGAGGCCGTCGTTTTCTTTGACAAGGCTTTGCATTTGCTCTACGGAGAGCATTATGTTATTCAACGGATTTCTCACTTCATGTGCTATCGTTCTTACGAGCCTGCCAGCAGCTGCCAGCTTCTCCCCTTGAAGGGTTGCCTTTTCAATTTTTTTAAGGCTGGTTATATCATGTATTATTCCCTGCATATAATCTCCATCCTTATTTTCAGGACTTATGGTTATGATGCAGTGTTTCTGTTCCCCGGATTTTGTAATAAGTAGTATTTCGAGGTCATTTATCTCCAATCCCTGGCCCACCATTTGCATTAGATTGCTTCTAACACTCTGCTTATCAATAACATCGCCTAAATTCATTTCCAAAATTTCCGTTGGGGTAAAGCCAAGCAAACCCAAAACAGCATTATTCACATCGATAAAATTGAGCGCATAATCCGTCACAAAAACAACATCTTTCGACTTCTCGAATATATTTCTGTATTTTTTTTCTTTTTTCCGCAGTGCTTGCATAGTCGCGGCCCTGTCCAACGCATACCTTATACAGCGTTCCATTTTTTCTGTCGTTAGGTCGGTCTTTATCAGGTAATCAACGGCTCCATATTCCATTGCCTGAATATCCACCGTATAATTACCCTTTCCGGTAAGCAATACGATAGGTTGGATGCACTTCATCTCCTGGGCTTCTTTTAAAAAGTCGACGCCGGATTTTGCGCCAAGCCGGTAGTCAACAAAATACAAATCGTGGTTATTTTCGAGCAGCCGTTCAATCCCATTAGCATAACTTGGGCACCAGTCTATGGTGTAATAGTTGCCAGGAATAGATTTTATATAGTCTGAAGTAATGATAAAGTCATCCTCGTCATCGTCTATTATTAAAATTTTAGCATATTTAATTAATCTGTTCATAGTTGGCTTTTTTCTGGGCTGCTGGCAGAATTATTATAAACTTTGCGCCTATGTCGGGTACATTTTCGGCAAAAATCAGGCCATTGTGGTGCTCAAGTATTTTCTTACAGATAGCCAGTCCTATCCCTGTTCCCGGATATTCCGATTTCCCATGCAGGCGCTGGAATACTTTAAAAATACGGTCTGCATAAATATCGTCAAAACCTATTCCGTTATCTGAAACGATAATCCTATGGTAGTCCATGTCCATTTCAAGATTCAGGTTAATTTTTTCGGGCTGGGTTACAGGCTCTGTAACGATTGTAATTACCGGAGCGCAATCGGGCTTCCTGAACTTGATGGAATTGGACAGCACATTTGTGAACAATTGCATCATTTGACTGGGTATAGCATCAATGTCGGGTAAGGTGGAAATATTGACAACAGTTCCGGTTTCTTCAATAGACAACTCAAGTTCAGTAACCACGTGCCTTAACACCCTTTGCAAGCTCACTGGCTCGAACGGCTGCTCTGTTTTTGAAATTCGGGAAAACTCCAGCAGATCATTGATAAGCAGCTTCATATTTTCCGCAGAATTGGTAATTCTGGAAAGATATTTCATACCATCGCCTTCCAGAGCATCTTTGTATTTCTCTAAAAGCATGCTGCTGAAAGTAGTGATCTTACGCAGTGGCTCCTGCATGTCGTGGCTTGCAACAAATGCAAACTCTTCAAGCTCGCGGTTTGACTGGTAAAGCTCGTCTACTTTGTATTTGAGCTCAGATTCTATCGTCCGTTGATTCGTTATTTCCCTTATGCTGCCAATAAACTTAATAGGCTCACCTTTGTCGTTTTTAATAACCCGGGCAAGGCTATTAATGATTTTTATCCGGTTGTTCCGGGTAATAATTCTGAATTCTATCGCTGATGTAGCACCGTTGGCAATTGAATTAACGG
>CAILMA010000112.1 GCA_903835145.1 uncultured Bacteroidota bacterium | reverse complement strand
TGTAGGTTGCTTTTATTGCGTACTGTAACAGTAGTATTTGTACCATCAACTGAAGCATTAGTAATAGTGAAATCAATTTTATCGCTTGAATGCATCATGCCATCAAAAAACCAGGACAATGATTTTTTTGTATTCGCCTGCATACATGCCCTGAAATCTTCAGGGTACGGGTGTTTGTAGTGCCATTGGTCGTAATAGGCCTTCATGCCCTTGTCAAAATCTGCGGTACCCATGTATTGCTGCAGGTAGTTAAGCATCAAGGTCGATTTCGTATAGACATCAAGCCCGTAGTTCGTCTTCTCAAAATTAGCTGAGGTTTGCTCCAGCGCCTGGTCGTTATTAGTGACGGCATTTTCGTAATACATCACCTCTTCATCCAGTTTCGATTTTTTCTTTATAAACCCTTCTTTGGCAATTTCGCTGTTGGTTCTCCGCTCAAAATAACTATTGATCCCCTCGTCCATCCACGCATGGTCTCTTTCATTAGAGCCCAATAGTCCGTAAAACCAGTTATGGCCTGCTTCGTGCACAATCACCGTTTTAAGCATGCTGTTGCTGCCCTTATCTATAATGGTTACCGTTGGGTATTCCATACCGCCACCTGCGTGCATATCGCCTACTACGGCCTTCATGGTATTGTAGTGGTAAGGCCCAACCCACTTGCCATAGTGCAGCACAGTTTCTCTGAGCAATCCTGTGGTTTTGGTCCACGTTTTTTGGTAACGGGGTGTAAAGGCAGCCCAAACGTTAATGAGGTGGCTGGTACCCGGAGATGTGACAGTATCCTTGCGCACAACCCATCGCTTATCTGCAAACCATGCGAAGTCGTGTATGTTTTCCTCATGAAAATGTAGTGTCTTCGTTTCCAGATCGCTTGCTGGTGCCGAATGCCTGTAGAGCGTGTCAGAGGGTAGCGGCAATTTTGCAAGGCTATCAAGCCATTTGTTTTCACTTTCATCAATACAGTTACCGGTTGCCATCACCACATAATTTTTCGGCAGGGTGATATTCACATCGTAAGTGCCATATTCGCTGTAAAACTCGCCCTGATCAAGGTATGATATGGGATGCCACCCTTTCTTATCGTAAACCGCAGGCTTCGGGAACCATTGCGAGATGCAATAGGCCTGCCCCACGTGGCCCAGCCGCGAAAATACCACAGGTATTTTCACCTGAAAGGGCGTCACTATTTTTATAGTCTGGTGCGGGAGCAGCGGTTTTTTGAGGTCCATCCTCGCGATATCAGGCGTACTTTCCGGAATAAAAAACTCCACGCTTTGCCCATCAACAGTAAAATCTAAGCTGTCGATATACCCTTTATCTTTCGGTTTTGAATAGTAAAATGCGGTGCTCCCCATAAGGTCAGCCTGTTGTGCATAGGGCGTGTGGTCATGCTTGTAAGCATTGGCCCAAAGGTGCATATAAATGCTCCTGAGGGTATCGGGCGAGTTATTGGTGTATTCTATTTCTTCTTTGGCATGAAGATAGTTTCCTCTGTCATCTAACCTAACATCAATCTTTGTATTTACAGTTTGTTGCCAATAACCCTGGCCGTGGGTATAAAAAGCAGACAACAACAGTATGGGAAAGAGGATTTTCTTCATTGCGCTAAAATAACGCCTTTACCGTAGAAATGTTATAATCGCGGGTAGCGTTTTTTTACTTTAGGAGGCACAAATGATACAAAATCAGTTTACATATTTGCCATCGGGCGTATACATAACCGGAAGCAGCTTATGGCACTTCTCGAAATAATCATATTCATTCTTAAGTGAAGCCCAGAATTTCTGACTTTCAGGGTAGTTTACACACTCCCTTTCCAGATAGTCCATACCTTTTTTACTCATGCGCGTAGGGTAAATGTGAACAGGTATATTCTCCTGCCCATTGCATTTAGCATTCAGGCAAAGGGTATAAATTTCTTGTATACCCTCATCGGTCATTGGCATACACCCCACCGTAACGCACCCGCCGTGGATGTAAATATCACCACCCTTCTTGGCCTTCATACCCGATTGGTTATCGCAATAGTTAGGATAGTTGAGCAACATAGAAAGGTAGTAATCACTCTTGGGGTTAAAGTCATCAATAAAATAATACCCCTCCGGCACCTGCCTGTCGCCCTCTGCACGCTTTGGGCCCAACACGCCAGACAGCGCACAAATGCGATAAGTTTTTATCAACTTAAACTCGCTGGATTCATTGTTCCGGCTCCAAAGCTCCATCTCATTCTGAGCCTTAAATACTCTTAAAAAAATATCTTTGGGTGGGTAAGCAACGTTCTTCTTTTTGAAATCTTTCGCGAGCGAATCATTGTATTTCTTCCAGGCCTCGGATACCCGCTGGCACGACATCTGAAAATTCTTGAAGTTCTGCGCATCGTTTTGGGAACGGCCAATGCCGGGTACTCCCAAAATCAAAATGCATATTATAGTTATGCGCAGCAAGCCTGTCTTCATTATTTCGTGTTGTATAAAAAGGTAGATACAAAAATATACGAAAACACAGTTCAACGGGCACAAAGGGTGTTAAAATATTTCCGGCGCAACAGTTGGATAGGAAACGCACTATTTGATTCCGTGCAATTCCTTTATTGAATTTGTCATCGCCGCATATACTTCATGAATATGGGGCTGGCCCGCCAGCAAACCCAGGTGCTGCCCTATAGTGTTGTTGTCGTTCCTGATGGCCGGCCCTGTTTGTACTGCAAACGGAGAAGCATTTTTTACACGATCAAAGGTTTGGGCTATAAGCGGCTGCAGGGTGTTACCGGGCAATTTATTGTCTGCACATATTTTTTCGTTAATAGCCAGTAAGTGATTGATAAAATTATTAGTCATTACTGCCGAAAGGTGCAACCATTTGCGCTGGTCGCTACCCGCCTCAAAAAGGTGATCGGTAATGGCATGCCCCATTTCCAGGACAAACCGCTTTGCGCGATCTGACGACACCTCCCACGCGCAGGGAATACCTCTATGGCCCGGCGTATTGTTTTTCACTATAGAGTACACAGGCCACAAAATAGCATAGTCGGCAGCTGCACCGCTGATCACATCGAGCGTAAGAGCCCCTGCCATATGTACAAGAATGGTTTGCTTGAACGATATACCGGCTGCTATAGGTGCTATCGCAAGGTCTGATACGGCAAGGAAACACACATCAGCGTCGCCATCCCTTATTTCATTTACAGTGCCGTGTCTTTTTGATAGAAGGGCATCTGCAAGTACGCTTACTTCTTCCGTATTTCTTCCGT
>CAILMA010000111.1 GCA_903835145.1 uncultured Bacteroidota bacterium | reverse complement strand
GGTATCAAAAATAACCGAACCCATACGAAAGGGGAGAAAATTTAAACGAAAACATAAGGCGAGAAAGAAATACTACATGACACAAAAGCCAGTATAAAACCCTTAAGTCAATGACATTGGGGGCCGGGGGGAATGAGGTCCCGCTGCGACGGACCTGTGTCGCCGCAGCGCATGAGGACACAAGCGAATGATGTCAGTTTTTAATGTTTAATTGGTGTCGCTGAGTAGTTCGATAAAAACCTCTTACAGTTGAGATTCGGTGAATTTCAATTGTTTGTATTACCGTCTCCGCTAATTTTCATTAGTATAAATTGCTTCAATTTCTCTTTTTAGTTCTTCTTCATTAGGCAGATACAGTTGGTATTTTTGTACAAACAATTGCGAGTTGGTATTGCTCATTGCGTATTTTATCTGCAATTCATCTTTTTTCCTGGCCAGCACAATCCCAATGGGAGGGTTATCGCCTGGTACATTTTGTTCCGCTTCCATATAGCCGAGATACATATTCATTTGCCCCACATCTTCGTAACCTGCCTCTTCCTTTTTCAGGTCAATCAAAACAAAGCACTTGAGGATACGATGATAAAAAACGAGGTCGATATAATGGTGCCTGTTAGCAAGTGTAATGCGGTATTGCCGGCCAATAAAAGCAAATCCTTTACCCAATTCCAACAAAAACTCCTGTAGTTGATTAATTAACCGCGTCTCGAGATCAGTTTCGCTGATATGATATGGTTCCGGAATTTTCAAAAATTCAAAAATATAAGTATCTCTCAGAAGGTCTTCTGGTTTTTCAATGAGTTGGCCTTTATGCGCCAATTGCAATATTTCTTCTTTATTTTTACCCGTCGCGAGACGTAAAAAAAGAGAAGTGTTAATTTGCCGTATCAGCTCCCTTACACTCCAGTTTTCTGCAACTGATTGTCGCTGGTAAAAACTCCTTTCCAGCTCGTTATCTATTTTTAATAGTTCTACATAATGACTCCATCCCAATTGGTGCGACAGTGTCGCACCAATTGGGAACGCCTTATAAAACTGCCGGAAGCGCTTCATGTTACTCAGGCTAAAGCCCTTTCCGTAACTCTGTGAAAGGTCTTTTGATAGCCTTTCCAGTAAGCCCGCCCCATATTCAGCTTTAATTTCGCCACCTTGTTCAAATTCTATAATATGCTGCCCTATGTGCCAATACGTTTCAATTAAAGACGTATTTACCGCCTTTAGTGCCTTTGTTTTGCCAGCGATATAAGTATCGGCAATAGTATCTAACAGCCTGGTATAGGTTACGATGTCTTTATTTTCCAAATAACTGAATGCTTAATTGGTATAAATATAGTGGGTTTGTGGTTAATAAGGTTTTTTTGCCTGACATTCGACATACTGTTTTACTATTTGACGGAAGTAAATACTTCCTGAACAGCGGGACGATACTACAGGCTTCGACCACAGGGTTATGAAGGTGCGAAAACTCGCAACGCCAGAGGGGGGGGGAATTAATGATGATATTGCACACTGCTAAGAAATCGCATTAATAAACTGCTCCATTTCAGCCTCGGTGCCCACCGTTATCCTGCTCCACTTCCCCTGCTCTTCAAACAGGTTGGTGCCCTCAATATTATGCACCTTTAGCCGCGCAAAAAAGTCTTCCTGGTACTTGGCAAGCGAGAAATAGATGAAGTTGGTGCAGGAGGGAATGCAGGAAATTTTCAACCGTTCCATATGTGCACTGGCGTAGGCTCGCGCAGTCGCATTTTTAAACTGCGTCTCCTTCACAAAATCTTCATCTTTCAGCGATGCAAGTGCGCCCGCAAGCGAAACTGCGCTTATACCTATATTGCTGCCACTTTGTAACGCACCTATTTTTTCTATTGTTTTTTCATGCCCCAGCGCATACCCTATCCGTGCCCCGGCAAGGCCATATATTTTTGAAAAAGTCTTCACCACCACAAGGTTCCTATTTTCTGCAACCAACCCGGCCAGCGACGCCTCATCACTATACTCCAGGTAGGCCTCATCAACAAGCACCAGCGCCTTTTTTGTCGCCTCTTTTAGAAACAACAAAATATCTTCCCGTCGGCAATATGTTCCGGTCGGGTTGTTGGGATTACACAGATATACAAGTTGGGTATCAGCCCGCATG
>CAILMA010000110.1 GCA_903835145.1 uncultured Bacteroidota bacterium | reverse complement strand
GAAACCAGATGACCCTAAAATCATTGCTGCTATTGAAAAATAATTGTTCGGGAGCATTGTTGTTGCTCGTTCACATTAACATGATAACTAACTTGAAATGCCGGGCGGGGTGCTACTTCTGCCCGGCATTGTTGCTTTTCCCATAACTATGGCATTGCATTTTCTTGACGAAAATTTATGGTTTCCTCCTGTTACGGAGGCTTTGGAGGATGGTTTGCTTGCACTTGGCGGCGACCTAAGCACAGAGCGGCTGCTCCTCGCCTATCGCAGCGGCATATTCCCGTGGTTCAATGAAGAAGACCCGCCACTATGGTGGTCGCCCGACCCCCGGTTTGTGCTTTTCCCAGGAGAAATAAAGATAAGCAAGAGTATGAAACAGATATTAAAATCCGGTAAATTTCAATTTACCACCAACACCGCATTTCAGGAAGTTATTACACATTGTAAGAATACCTACCGCCCGGGCCAGGGCGGCACATGGATCACGGATGAAATAGTCGAATCTTACCGGACACTGCATGAGCGTGGCTACGTACATAGTGCAGAAGCGTGGCTGGACGGCCAGTTGGTCGGCGGCCTCTACGGCGTAAGGCTTGGTAACGTATTTTTCGGGGAAAGCATGTTTTCCCACAAAAGCAATGCAAGCAAATTTGCATTCCTGCAACTTGTAGCGCTGTTACATACGAATGGCGTTGAATTGATAGACTGCCAGGTATATACCCCGCACCTGGAAAGCCTTGGTGCCAGAATGATAGCGCGGACTGATTTCATTAAAATGATTGATGAATTTGCGGTTTAGACTGGAGCAAGATTTCGCTGGTTCCTGTATTTTTTGAAAATTTTTAACTACCCAATTTATATTTAAAAGGCCCGCGGCACGAATTTTAAACTGTTGTTGTTGATCCACAAACGAAAAACGATGAAAACAATGAAGAACAGCGATGGCCTGAGAAAAAAGGCAAGGATGATTACAGCGGGAACTATGCTGCTGCTTATTAGGGCGCAGGCAAACCAGACTTTTGCACAGGACGCAGAATACCATAAAAAGAAAAAAACAGGGCAAGAGTACTACGGCCGTACTTTGAATTTAGGAGTTGGTCTTGCTTATTCGTCCTACTTCGGTCAGGTAGTACCATTTTTTGGAGCCAATTATGAAATTGATGTTGCAAGGCAGTTTACACTCGCTCCCTTTATTGGCATAGCATCCTACCAAAGCAATGACTATTACTACAACAACAATAATTCTAACAGGTATTACTACCACGAGACTATTGTACCGTTAGGAATAAAAGCGACCTATTATTTTGACAAGATACTGGATGCTAACCCAAACTGGGATTTTTATCTGGCTGGCTCGCTGGGTACAACAATAAGAAGTTACGTATGGGACAATGGCTATACCGGCGACAGGTCAATAACACGCGGCACGACACCTCTATATATCGATTTGCACATAGGTGCAGAATATCATTTCAGCAGGCGTGTGGGTGTCTTTCTTGATCTTTCTACAGGTATTTCCACTATAGGGCTTGCTATTCATGGACGATAAACCTTTATTCAAACCAACCCTTTACAATGAAAATCCCCTTCAGTTCGCAATTCTGAAGGGGATAATTTTTTTATATGCAGTTAAGGTCTGCAATATCTATTTCAGCATATTAATGCCGCACCAGGCCATCATGCCCATACCTGTCATCATGGCATCTTCATCAATATCAAAATGAGCATTGTGAACTGGTGCAAGAAATTCCTTACCAGCTTTATTAGTACCTATCCTAAAAAAGCAACCGGGAACCTCATGCGTATAGAAACTAAAGTCCTCGCCTGCCATACGCATATCAAGTTGTTTTACGTTTTCTGCGCCAAGGAAGTTTCTGGCCCAGTCTTCAGCCTTTGCAGTGAGCGCAGGGTCGTTAAACAAAGACGGATAACCAGAAGGGATATCTATTGTGGCTTTCGCCCCATATGCAGCACAAGTTTCCTCGGTTATCTGTTTTATCCACCTGTGCGCCTCGTATCGCCACGGTTCATTCATGGTGCGGAAGGTGCCCAATAGCTCAACTTTATCAGGAATAACGTTCGTGGCAAAACCACCATGTATGCTACCGAACGTAAGTACCGAAGGTATAAGCGGATTTCCCTTGCGCGCGACCACTTGCTGCAGCCCCACAATAACCTGGGCAGCCACAGAAATAGGGTCAATGGTTTGATGCGGTAAGGCTGCATGCCCGCCACGGCCTTCTATAGTAATATATACTTCATCAGCACTCGCCATATATTGCCCTGAGCGGAAACCGACAGTGCCCGATGGCAGATGAGGATAAACATGTAATGCCATAATAGCCTCAGGCTTCGGAGCTTCAAGAGCCCCGGCGGCTATCATAAGGCTTGCACCACCCGGGTGCATTTCTTCTCCGGGTTGGATAATTAATTTTATTGTCCCTTCCCACTCGCTCCTCAAATCAAATAAAATCTTTGCGGCACCAAGCAGGCAGCTGGTATGCACGTCATGGCCACAGGCATGCATTACGCCATCGTTTTGAGAGCAATAGGCAACATCATTGGCCTCCTTTATAGGCAATGCATCGAGCTCAGAGCGCAGTGCCACACATTTTTTACCGGGGTTCTTGCCTTCTATTAGCGCGATAATCCCTGTGCCCGCAACACCGGTGGTGTGAGGGATACCCCACTCTGCCAGCTTGCCTGCAACAAATGCAGAAGTTTTATATTCCTGAAAAGAAAGCTCAGGATGAGCATGAATATGATGTCTTATAGACTGAACCTCAGTAAAATATTCCTTTGCCTTTCGGCGAATCTGATCAATCATTTTGCCAGTATTAATAATTATAGTAAAGCTAAGGCACTTTGCGCTCAAACAGCATTTTCCTATTCACTAACATGAATGGCCACCTCGTCTGGAACTATCATGCAAGGGCTATAGGTGCCATTGGCCTCATGGTACATACCAATTGCATCTTCGCGCCTGCGATAGTCGCCAACTTTTAACTTATAACATGGCGAGGCATAGATTAGATAGGTATGCACGCCGGGATAGTTGCGCATAAACTCAGCCTTTCTTCTCAGTGCTTCTTCCCTGCTCGGGCCATTATAGATTTGAACCCTGAAGCCCTTTCCGGAGTATTTACCGCCGCCGCTCATGCCACTTACCGCCTTATGGGCTTCCTGCTCATCTTCGCTTACCGGTTTAATTTTTCCGGGCTTAGATGCTACTGTTTTCTCCTCCTTAATCTTTACTGGTATTTTGTCCCTTACGTCAGCGTTGGGATTCCTTGGGTCATGCTCCTTGGGTTTTGGTATCTCTTTGGCATAAGACACACCTTTTTCAGGCTCGGGCTTTTTGTCCTGTTTCCGGCCACCCGATTTTTTGTTGGTGACCGGCCTGTTTTCTTCCACAGGCTCAGTTGGGCGGTTGCTTTTAAGCAACATAGACAGGCGTGGGTCTGAGTGCACAGATACGCCACCTTTTACCTGGCTATACCCATTTACGCCAAACCAAAATACAAAAATAACAACTATGTAAACTCGAAATACCATTGAACAGAAGCCTAAAATTAGGAATAAAATCGGAATAATAAATTTTCCTGCTGCTGTCTTGACGGCATTGCAGCTGGTTTTAAATAGCATTGAACGCTATTGTTTTATTTGTACATTTGAAATTCTCCAACACCGAAACAATGCGCTACACCGCTCGAATTTCCGATAACTATTACCGTCTATGGGGTTTTTCCCTTATTGCATTGGCTGGAACTATTCTCGTTTTTGGCCTAAGCG
>CAILMA010000109.1 GCA_903835145.1 uncultured Bacteroidota bacterium | reverse complement strand
ATACCGTCATGTGGGTAGTATCGGCTGGTTTAGCAGGTGTAGAAGATGTGCCCATGAATTTATCCACGTCCAGCTTGTCGGCAGAAAAATGCATGGCACCATTGAGGGCTTCGTTGTGCAGGTAATAGCCGAGCATGTTATTGATAGTACCATCGCCGTTGAAAGCAGTACCGAGGTACTGTCCTTTAAGATTGCTCATAGTTACATTCTTCGGGTTGAAGGTAAGCAGGAGGCTACTTACAGTTACCCCATCAGGATAGTCTTTAGATGCGTAGCTGAGGTTGCTTATGGCAATAGTACCTGCTGCGTAAAGCTCATCAAATTTCTTTTTCTCAGCAGCAGCAACCGAACCTTTAACTGAAACATCGGCAGTTACAACGCCTGATAATTTGGTGCCAGCTTCGAGTTTCACGAAGTTCTGCATCTGAGAGAGGTCAACTTTGCCCTTCATCGCAGCGTCAATCCATTGATTAGATATAGGTGTTTTGAGCAAAAGGCGGAAATCGAATGGCTCGGCACCGAACTCTATGTGCCCTTTTTCGAGGTTTATAACTGTGTGGTCCGGCACTCCATCCGGATTATCAACAGCCAGTTTCACCTGAATGTTGTTCACCTTTTGAGGCAGTGCCGGATACTGGAAGGAACCATCCTGAATAGCCAGATTTACGTTAAATGCCGGCATTTGTTTTTTGTTCATAGTACCCTTAACCATACCTGAAAGGGTAAGTTTACCGGTAGTTTTGATATCGTTGAAATTGCTCTGGTAGATACCCGGAACAAGAGAAAGGATGTCTTTAAAATCGTTAGACGGTGTGCTGAACTGCACATCCATCACGGTATTAATAGTATCCGGGAGTTGCACAAAGCCCTTGGTGGAAAGTTTAAGGCCATTGAGCTGAATTTTTTCGGTGTTGAAACTGTACTTACTGGTTTTAGTATCGATTTGTAAGTCTATATCAACCAATGTTTTAACCTTATTGATGTAAGGGATATTGCCCATAGCAAAGGTGACTGCGTCGGCTGTGGTGTGGGTGGCGAGTGTGAATGCATCGCTGGTGAAATCGCCGGAACCTTCGTGCACAAGGTTTTCGATGATGGCGTGCATTTTACCCTGCTGATCGAGGTATTCTATATAACCGTGCTCAATGCCATATTTGCGCAATTTCATTGCAAATGGCTTTGAAGGTGGGGCTGCTTCGGTAGTTGGTGCTGAAGGCTTTGTAATATTCCAGTTAGCATCTCCGTTTTCATGCACAATTGCATGGATGCGGGGCGTAATGAGACCAATATTAAGGATATCATAAGATCCACCGAGGGCCTTCATGAGGTCGACAGATATATCAATGCTTTCAGCGGAAATAAGCGTATCGGCGGAAAAGGTACCCTTACCAATGATGCTTAATTTCTGGATACCGACAGACAGGTGTGGGAAATGACGGAAGAGGGACAAATCAACATCTTTGAAATCAGTTGTAGCGTTGAGATTGTCGTTCATCTCTTTTTTTACAACTGCGAGAATCTTGTCTTTGAAGATAATTGGGACAAGGATAGCGGCTAAAAGAAATAATCCTATGATTACACTGAGGGTAATCATGATACGCTTAAATAATTTTTTAAAATTCATTATACTTTGGTTGGTTTGCGGTGCAAAGTTACGACAAATGTTTTGTAGAGTTAGGAGATATGAATTATGAGGTATGAATTATGAGTTAGGAGTTAGGAGTTATGGGTTGGTGTTTTGTGACCCTGGGGCGATGCCACGGGCTGAGAGATTTTGCCCCTGCAGGGCAGTACACATTGTAGTGAATTACGTTATGATAGCGGTGGCAAACCGCGGAATTAAGGGCGTCGCAAGGTCGGCTGCACACCAAACGCTGGGCTACAGACCTGCGACAGTGTGCGCGAGGGGTGCATTTTAGACATATTACGGAAAAATTGCGCCCTTACAGGGCTTATAAATGTTATCTCACTGTAACCCGGGGCGATGTCCCGGGCTGAGCGATTTTGCGCTTTCAGGGCGGTCCGGTATAATGAAGGGTTGGTTGGGAGGTTTTTTATTAAAATTCCCAGCCGATGTCTTTTCGGAAATATTTGCCTTTATATTCTATGTGATTTGCGTTTTCGTAGGAGCGTGTGAGTGCGAATTTTATGTTGTCGCCAAAGGAGGTTATGGCGAGCACGCGGCCACCATTGGTAACGACGTGACCGTCTTTTTTGGTAGTGCCGGCATGGAAGGTAAGGCTACCACTCACTTTTTCGAAGCCTGTCATTAGCTGGCCTTTTTCGTAGGTGCCGGGATACCCTCCAGCAACCAGCATTACAGCGCCAGCAGCCTTGGGGCTAAAATGAATTTTCGCTTCGTTGAGTCTTTTTTCACTCATTTTGAGCAGCAGGGCTACAAAATCGTTTTCTATACGAGGAATAACAACTTCTGTTTCGGGGTCGCCCATGCGGCAATTGTACTCTATTACATATGGTTCGTTGTTGACTTTTATAAGTCCGAAAAATATGAAACCCTGGTAGTTGATGTTTTCGGCCTTTAGTCCGTTGACGGTTGGTGCTATTATTCGTTCATTTACTTTCTGCATAAATGCCTCGTCAGCGAACGGAACGGGAGATATTGCGCCCATGCCGCCAGTGTTCAGGCCTGTATCACCCTCTCCTATCCTCTTGTAATCTTTGGCTTCGGGCAGCACCACATAATTATCGCCATCGGTGAGTGCAAATACTGAAAGCTCAATACCATCGAGAAACTCTTCGATAACGACCTTTTTGCCGGCCTCGCCGAATTGCTCGAAAGTGATCATGGACCGGAAGGCTTTTACGGCATCGATGGTATTTTCTGCTATTACAACACCCTTTCCAGCGGCAAGACCATCGGCCTTAAGCACTATAGGCAAATTGTGTTTTTTAATGTAGGCTATACCCTGCTCAAGGCTGTCTTTTGTGAACTCCCGATAGCCGGCAGTAGGTATGTTGTGGCGCGCCATGAATTTTTTGGAAAAGGCCTTGCTACCCTCCAGCTGGGCACCTTCTTTAGACGGACCTACAACTATGATGTGTTTTAGTAATGGGTCAGCTTTGAAGAAATCATAGATACCTGCAACGAGGGGATCTTCGGGGCCGGGGAACAGGATATCGATCTTGTGTTGGATACAAGCCTGCTTAATGCCTTCAAAATCATTGTATGATATAGAAAGGTTTGTACCATATTCTGAAGTGCCGGCATTGCCGGGTGCTATGTAAAAGTTACCACAAAGTGTGCTCTGACTAAGTTTCCAGGCGAGCGCGCACTCCCTGCCTCCAGACCCTAAAAGAAGAATATTTTTCATTTGCAAATAAATATAAACGGGAGCGCAATTTCGCAATTGAATTTGAAAAAGCTGATTTTTTATTCCCGTTAAATGTTTTTGTGTATATTTAGTCCTCAAAATTATACACTAAAATCTAAAAAAGTTCATGAGCGACCAATCTAAAAACAGTGCTAAACATCCGGAAGGTCTATTTGTCCTCTTTTTCACCGAAATGTGGGAAAGATTCAGTTATTACGGCATGCGTGCGATATTAATTTTGTATTTAACAAAGGCGTTATTTGTAGACAAATCTCATGCTTCGAATATTTATGGTAGTTATACAGGTTTGGTTTATCTGACTCCGCTTATAGGAGGGTATATAGCCGATCGCTATTGGGGCAATCGTCGTTCCATATTGTTAGGCGGATTATTGATGGCACTTGGTCAATTGTTTATGTTCTTCAGCGCATCAAACTACCAGAATGTAGATATGGCCACCATGTATATGTGGTGCGGATTGACTGCTTTGATTGTTGGTAACGGTTTCTTCAAACCCAACATTTCCACACTCGTGGGTCAGCTTTATCCGAAAGGAGATACAAGGCTTGATGCTGCATTCACGCTTTTTTACATGGGTATCAATCTTGGCGCATTTTTCTCTCCCGTAATTTGCAGTGCTCTTGGTGACACAGGCAATCCGGCCGATTTCAAATGGGGCTTTATGGCGGCGTGTATTGGAATGTTAGTTGGTGTGTTTTCCTTCGAAGTAATGAAGAAATACATTGTAAGCCCTACGGGTGAAAAAGTAGGTGCGATAGCCAATAAAAAACGTGATGCTCAGGAAAAGAAAGACAATGAAGTACAGGGAGCAATAAGCGCACCGGTCGGTAATATTTCCCAAAAAAGCATATTTATCTGGGTTGGTATAATATTAGGTCTTATTGCTGTGTTCCATTTTGCAATGGATCTTGACTGGATTGGCAGTTGTATTTTCAGTATATCTATTGGTGTGCCGGGCCTGATACTTACCGATAGTTCGCTTTCAAAAGTGGAACGTGACCGCATTATTGTAATCTTTATCGCGGCATTCTTTGTAATATTCTTCTGGGCATGTTTTGAGCAAGCCGGTGCTTCGCTTACTTTCTTTGCTGATGAACAAATGGACAGGACTGTCAATATACATACAAGCATGGGTATGGTAATGTTGGGTGTTTCTATTCTTGCAGGTTTACTTTACTTTACCCTTTACAGACTTATGAAAATCGCTATCGAATTCAAAGTTTTGTTTGGAGCTCTTGGTTTGTTCTTAGTGTATAAAACAGTAACAGCGTTTGTTTCTGGTGCTATGTTTGATATGAAAGAAATTTCTGCTGGTGCATTTAACAGTGTGAATGCGGTATTCATTGTGGTGCTTGCACCATTGTTTGCAGAGATGTGGGGTAAACTGGGTAAAAAAAATCTGGAACCAGCGTCTCCTTACAAACAGGCGCTTGGACTCATGTTCCTTTGCCTTGGCTATGTAGTCATAGCTGTTGGTGTAAAGGATATTGGCACTGTGAAAGTGAGTATGATGTGGTTGATTACGTTGTATCTCCTGCATACAGTTGGTGAGTTGTGTCTTTCCCCTATCGGTCTTTCGCTGGTGAACAAACTGGCTCCCGGGCGTTTTGCTTCGTTGCTAATGGGTACATGGTTCCTTGCTAATGCGACTGCGAACAAATTTGCGGGTACGCTGAGTTCGTTCTATCCTGAAAAAGGAAAAACTACGAACTTTCTGGGCTATCACATGGCCAGTACTTACGACTTCTTTATCCTGTTCATCATCATGCCGGGTATTGCGTCTATCATTTTATTCTTCCTTTCAAGAAAACTCTTGAAAATGATGCACGGTATTTCTTAAGAATTACGTGTTTTTATAATTCAATGGCTGCCGGTGGACCGGTGGCCATTTTTGTTTTGGGTGTGCAGTAAATCAATAATGGTGGGCCGTTGGAACCATGAACTGACGGATTGAAAGATTTTTAATGACCAGGGGTGATGCCCCGGGATGGGAGATTTTGCCCATACAGGGCAATTCGGACGATCGTTTTGTGTTTTGACGGGCGTTGCAAACGCAATGCCGGGGCATACGCGTTGCAAACGCGTACGAGAAAACGTAATTGGGGAGGTGCCCCCGGAATGGGAGATTTTGCCCATAAAGGGCGGTACGGACGATCGTTTTGTGTTTTGACGGGCGTTGCAAACGCAATGCCGGGGCATACGCGTTGCAAACGCGTACGAGAAAACGTAATTGGGGAGGTGGCCAGGGATGGGAGATTTTGCTCATAAAGGGCGGTACGGACGATTGTTTTGTGTTATGACGGGCGTTGCGAAGGGGACGTCGGGGCAAATGGCCTGCGACAGGGTGAGTATGGATAGGAACTGAGTGATAATTACTCCTGCGTCAAGTTTGGGTTAATTTTTGGAACGCAGAGTAGGTAGGGAATGTGGGTGTAATTAGGCGAGATAAAGCGAAAAAAGGGCAAATAGCAAGAAAAAAGCCCCGTAAACTGGTAGTTTACAGGGCTTTATGAATTTTAAGAGGTCGAAAGCGGATTCGAACCGCTGTAGCAGCTTTTGCAGAGCTGAGCCTAGCCACTCGGCCATCCGACCTTCTGAGTGCAAATGTAATTAAATTTCGTTTCTTTACAAACCCAAAAAGGTATAAAATTATGCACCATACTTCGCTGCCTATCCAAGAGTCAGAATTGATCATAACACCGCGCGGAACCATCTATCATCTTGACCTTGCACCAGAACATCTTGCACCAACAATATTCACTGTGGGTGACCCGGACAGGGTGAAGGAGGTATCGAAATATTTTGACCGGATTACGCACGTGGCACAGCACAGGGAGTTTGTAACGCATACAGGCTATATAGGTGAAAAGCATGTAAGCTGCGTGAGCACTGGTATTGGCCCCGACAACATTGACATAGTCTTCAATGAGTTGGATGCGCTTGCCAATATTGATTTTAAAACCCGCACCGTTAAGGAAAGCCGCACTACGCTCAACATCATAAGGCTTGGCACCTGTGGCGCGTTGCAAAAGGATGTGGATATAGACAGCATAGTGGTATCGTCGCACGGGATAGGTATGGATAACCTGATGCATTATTATAAAACAACCAACAACCAAGACGAGAGTTTTATACTGCATGAGTTCAACCGCCATATCATGATCAATTCGAAGCATATCTCACCCTATATTGGTGAGAGCGCCATTTCTTTGCGGAAAAATTTCGGGGCGGAGTTTGTACATGGCATAACTGTGACCTGCCCGGGTTTTTATGGCCCTCAGGGGCGTGTTTTGAGGGCTCCCCTCGCCTTTCCTAATCTTATTGAGTCGTTAGTTACCTTTCGTTGTCAGGATACCAGAATCGTCAATTTTGAGATGGAGACATCGGCAATATATGGACTTGGTAAATTGCTTGGGCACAAGTGCCTGTCTATAAGCACGGTGGTTGCCAACCGGATAACGAAGGATTTTTCGAAGGATGGCAATAAGGCGGTTGATCATATGATAAAGAAAGTGCTCGGGATTGTTGTGAACGGATAGCAACGGAATATGCCATGGCGAGCGGGAGATTATTGTCTGAATTAGGATTTTTAGGATTCAGTGATTGAAGGATTCGTTTTTATGTATCGTCCTGAAATAGGTTGACAGTTTGTATCGTCCTGAAATAAGTTGACTGTTTTTGACGGGCGTTGCAAACGGTATACCGGGGGATACCGATTGCAAATCGGGACGAGATGCGGACGTGGTCGGGGGATTACCGGGGCGATGTTTCCCGGGCCGGGAGATATCGCCCTTGCAAGGGGAAACGGAGCTTGTTTTGAATTAAATGATTTGTTTTTGTTTAGCGTGGTGTTCAACACCTACGGCGTTGGTGAGTTGTGGTTGTTAACCGCCGGTTTCACCGGCGGCTATTCAAATTGAAGCCCGTTCGGGCTTCTTGTGTTTGCTATACGTAACCAGTTGAATAATATAAGATTATGACCGTTTCAAAGTTAAGTTTTTGACCAGCGTTGCAAACGGTATGCGGGGGATACCGATTGCAAATCGGGACGAGCTAAGGTGGGTAGTATTCGGAATATATATATTCGTTATCTGCTGTTGTTGTCAACGGCGAGTACTGTTCGTAGATTGAGGTCGTGGGCTGCACGCATTACGGCGACAATGTTATCGGCGGTAGCTTGTTTATCGGCATTGATAACCACGGTTGGCTCGGCATCCTGAGACTTTGCTATGACTACAGAAATTGCTTGTTTTAAAGAGTCGACAGGTACTGGTGTGGTGCCAACGAAAAACTGTTGCTTGTCATTAACAGAGACTACCACTGTCTGCTTCGCCTTGGTATCGCTGTTCGCTTTGGGAATGCTGAGCTTCACCACATTAGGGTTAGCCAGTGTAGATATGATCAAAAAAAACAGCAGCAAGATAAACAGGATGTCGTTTAGCGCCGATGAGTGCCCATGTGGTTCTTCTCTTAAATGCCTCCTTATGTTCATGGGTCTATGCGCTTGCTTCCATTAAGATATCTAAAAATTCAACTGAGGCTGCTTCCATCCTGTTTACATTCTTGTTGATTTGCGCATTGAGGTAGGCATTGCCTACAAATGCCAGCAAACCAATTATTAGCCCGCAGGCTGAGGTGACCATCTTGGTGTAGATACCACCGGCGATGGTTTCCAAAGAAAAACCCTGGTGCTGCACGTTGAAGAACAATATGATCATACCCGCGATAGTACCGAGGAAGCCGAAAATAGGGGCAATGCCTGCAATGGTAGAAAGAATAGACAGATTGCGTTCCAGTTTATATACTTCAAGCTTACCTGTATTTTCCATTGATTTCTCAATGTAGTCGAATGGTTTATTTACGAGCGCGAGTCCTTTTTCTATAATGCGGGCAACGGGCGTGTTGCTCATTTTGCAGGTGGCTTTAGCACCTTCTATGTTGTTTTTCATCACCTGATCGCGCACGTTCACCATAAAATTATTATCTACGGCAGCAGCTTTGCGGATAACCAAAAGACGCTCTACAAACACATAAACAAGAATAAGCGAGCACAACAACAGCGGAATCATTAACGCTCCTCCCTCCTGAAGAAGGTGGAAAAGGGAAATTTTTTCGGGCGCTGCCGCCGGAGCCTGGGCTATTGCTTTATGGGCAGTATCTGTGGCTTGTAACAGTAAAGAGGTCAATAATAGCATGAGTCAGTTTTCGAAAGTAAAAGTAACAATAAAGTACAAACAGAAAATAGACGGGTCAGGTAAAGATAGCGAAGATGTTGTGTTTGGAAACGCAATTTAGCTTTTTGTATTGCATTTCAATCGTTAAAATGTGCAAATGCGGATTGTGGCCAAACAATGTGACGACGACAGGGTGAAAATGACAATTTTTATGCGCCAACAGCTCATAAAAAAACCGCCCCGGAACAGGGCGGCTATAAATAATTTTAGTTTTTAACAGGAGCTCCCTGAGGGGCCATGCCCGGCTGCTGCTGCATTGGGCGCCTTTTGGTTAAAGAATATTTTTCAAATTGATCCTTGGTCATTATTTTTTGAAGTTTGGCGTCTTTTTCCATTTCCAGTTTTTCGTGATCAACCGGTTTTGGCATTTTACCCGGGCCTCTCATTTCGTCCATGCTTTTTGTGAATTCAAGGCAAGCCTTATACACACCACTGTATTGCAGCGGTGTTAATGCATATTGTTTTTCCATCAACCTGGCCTGAGATTCAGCCATGTGCTGTTGCCTCTGCTCTTCTGTCATCGGACCTTTTGGACCAGCAACATTTGAATTAGGATGCTGCGGAGGAGGCGGAGGAGGTGCAGATGGAGCGTTTTGAGCTGATGCCGCTAATGCCGCACCGGTTACCAAAGCGCATGTTAAAATTAGTTTTTTCATGTTTTGTTTTTTGGGGGTAAAGTAATTTTTGCACTAATATAGCAAATCTCCTACAGATTACACAAAAATGTATCAATTTAACAAAACAAAATCGACGGATTTGTACATTAAATTGCTGATTTGGTGCTGGTTATGTTATGCAAGCAACTTCCCGACCAGTTCTTTGAGCAGTTCTCTATCATCGGTATTGTTGTTGATGCCAACTGCGTAGGTGCTGTAGTTGCCGAGCAAAATGAGGGCCCGCTCCACCCGTGCCAATGGCCAATGCTGGGTAGCAGCCATGTATTCTTTAAGCTTGGAGGGCCATGTGCCGAGTGCGGCGGCGGCATCTTTTTCCGGCTTGCCTTTTACAAAATTTGCTGCGTATAATATGCTGAAGTGCCCGTAGAAGGAGCCGATAAGCAATGGCATTGGCGCTGCTTTTGGGCTTGCCAAAAAGAAGGAAAGCATTCTGTATAGTTTTTCCCTGTCGTTACCGGTAAGCACCTCAGGAAACTCAAAAACATTGTATTCCCTGCTTATGCCTATGTATTTCTGGATAAGCGCCGCCGAAAGTTCCTTTTCGTCGGGTACGTTTATTCTTACCTTCTCAATTTCATTTACAATTTTTTGCAAATCGTTTCCGAGGTAGGTTGATAGCGTCTGTGCCTCTCTTTCGCCTATCGCAAACCCTATTTCACGCCCGTATTCCTGAATCCATGCGGGCATACTGGTATCTTTTATTTTCTCAGAATTGAAATACATGCCCTTATCCTTGGCATATTTAACGATTCTGGTTTTACCATCGGCCTTTTTATAGCGGTGCTCTATAAGTAATACGGTGGATGGTGATGGTTTCTCAAGATAACCCAGTAATTCGCCAAAATCTTTGAGGTTCGCCGCATCTTTGAGGATAACGACTTGCTTTTCAGCAAACATAGGGAACCGGCGGCAGGCATTAACAACATCGGCCCAGGTAGCTTCCTTTCCGTAAAGGACCAAAAGATTGAAGTCTTTTTCGTGAGGCAGCAAAATGTCATTCTCGAAATGGGCAGACAACTCGTCGATGTAATAATTTTCATCGCCGTCAACAAGATAAAATGGCGCGTACTGGCGCATTTTAAGGGACTGTAGAATTTTTTTGTAGTCTGCGTTCATTTTATTTACTGCGTAAAAAAGTCATCATTAATATCGGCTATAGACTCGTTCATCCACCTTCGGGGCTGGCTGTGTACTTTTCGAAATTAATTTTGAAATGGTATTGGAGTTCAAAGATAGGGAACAATCAAAGGTTTTGGTAAATGGATTTTCGGGTAGTCGGCAAAAAATAAAAATGCGGCGCCGGAAGCCCGGTAGCCGCATTTTCTATAAAACCAGATTGAATTATCTGATGATTACCTTCCTTGTATAAACCTGATCTGCAACACTTGCGCGGAGCAGGTAAGTGCCCGGAGTGTACCTGGTCATGTCGATGTACATTGATTTTTCTGTTGTTTCCCTGTTGTCAATTACCCTGCCGTTAAGATCTGCGATAACGACTGTGGCGGTAGTGAAGATGCCCGGGAATTCAACGGTGAATGCACCATGATTTGGATTAGGGTATACGTTGATGTCAACGCCTTCATTGTTGGTCGCTGCGGCAATTGAAGGCTCATCGCGGTGAGCAGATACCGATAAAACCTTTGATGCTACCGCGGTGCCGCAACTGTTGGTAACCGAGTATTTAATGGTATCCATACCTACTGCAACACCAGTAACCATACCGGTTGTGTTTACCGTTGCGAGGCTGGTATTTGTGCTGCTCCAGGTACCGCCGGCAACTGTGTTGGTGAGCGTGGTGCTCGCACCAACTGCGATGGATGCAGCGCCTGAAATAACGCCTGCTGTAAGTGTGTTAACAGTGATAGCCTTGGTTGTGGTTGATGTGCCACAACTATTGGTGATAAAGTAAGTGATGGTAGCAGTACCCGCTCCTACCCCAACTACAATGCCTGATGCATTGATGGTAGCAATAGCCGTGTTGCTGCTGATCCATCCGCCGCCGGTAGTGGCATCGGTGTAGGTAGCTGAACTGCCTACGCAAAGGCTGGCCGGGCCTGTGATGGCTGCAGCTGATGGAGTGGCAGTTACTGTTACTGTTTTTGTGGAAACGGCAGTACCGCAACCAGAAGTAACAGAATAAGAAATAGTAGTAACACCTGCTGATATGCCATGCACAACACCTGCTGCAACTGTTGCGACAGCTGTATTGCTGCTGCTCCAGCTGCCACCGGCAGTGCCACTGGTGGTGAGGGTAATATTAACACCAGAACAAACACCTGCAAGACCGCTGATGGTGCCTGCGGCAGCCGTTGCGCTCACGGAAATGGCCTTAGTGGCTGTGACTACTGCGCAACTTGTTGTAACTGTATAAGTGATAGTGACCGTACCTGATGATACACCAGAAACAACGCCAGTGGGACTAATGGTAGCAATTGCCGTACTGCTGCTGCTCCATACGCCACCGGTAACGGCATCGGATAAAGCGACGGTAGTGCCAGCACAAACTGATGAAGAACCAATAATAGTACCTGCAGTTGGTAAGGCGGAAACGTTAACTACAGTGCCGGATGTTGATGTGCCGCAAGCATTGGTAACGGTGTAAGAAATAGAAACTGTACCTGCCAGCAAACCAGAAACAACGCCTGATACACCAACGGTTGCAATAGATGTATTCCTGCTGCTCCAAACGCCGCCAGTAGCACCATCGGTAAGTGTGATGGATGAGCCTGCGCAAACGGTGGTAGGACCGGTGATAGTGCCTGCTGATGGAAGCGGATTTACGGTGATAGCCTTTGTGGCAATGGCTGTGCCGCAACTGTTGGTGATAGCATAGGAAACAACGAGTGTACCCGCTGCAACACCAGAAAGGACGCCGGCTGGGCTTATAGAAGCCACTGACGGTGCTGAGCTGGTCCAGGTGCCACCGCTCATGGCATCGGTAAGTGTGATGGTAGAACCGACACAAACTGCCGCCGCACCACTAATGGTGCCGGCTGTTGGTGATGGGTTAACGGTGATTGCTTTTGTGGCTACAGCGCTGCCGCAGCTTGTAGTAACTGAATAAGTGATAGTAGCAGAACCGCCCAATACCCCACTTACGAGACCAGCTGCATTAACCGTAGCGATAGCTGTGTTGCTGCTGCTCCATGTACCACCTGCTGTGCCATCGGCCAAAGTGATTGTTGTGCCGGTACATACGCTTGATGCGCCCGTGATGGTACCTGCCGAAGGAACAGGGCTCACAGTAATAGCCTTGGTGGCTGCAGCGGAGCCACAACCATTAGTCAAGGTATAAGAGATAGTGGCAGTACCTGCACTTACGCCCCTGACAACACCCGCTGGAGATACGCTGGCCACACTTGTAGCAGTGCTGCTCCAGGTGCCACCAGAAGTAGCGTCGGAGAGCGTGGTAACCGCTCCGGTACACACCGTAGAAGAACCGGTAATAGCACCAACAGAAGGAATAGTAGTAACATTTACGTTGAGTATAGCTGCGGAAGTACCACAGGCTGTAGATATGGTATAAGAGATAACTGTAGTGCCAACAGCAATACCTGTTACCACTCCTGATGAAACGGTGGCAACAGATGGATTTGTACTGGTCCACGTGCCGCCAGAAGAAGCATCAGTAAGTGTAATGCTTGAGCCTGTACAAACGGTAGACGGACCACCGATAGAGCTCACCGACGATGAAGTATTTACGGTAACAGACTTAGTAGCATAATTGCTTCCACAACTGTTAGTAACGGTGTAGGTAATGTTGGCAGAGCCTGCGCTCACGCCATAGACTGTACCAGAAACATTTACGGTTGCTATTGACGAGTTGCTGCTGGACCACACACCGCCAGAAGTAGCATCAGATAACGCAGTAGTGGATCCGGTGCAGACTGTTGTTGTACCGGAAATTGCGGCAGGAGCATCGGGGTGGCTATTTACACTAAAAGTGTATGTAGTAGCGATTGTGCCGCATGTGTTGGTTACTGTGTATGTAATACCTGCTGTGCCGACAGCAATGCCCGTTGCGAGGCCGGAAGTTGGCGAAATTGTGCAAATTGTGGTTGTACTTGTGCTCCAGGCTCCGCCCGAAACTGCATCGGTAAATGTCGAGGATGAACCGACACATACGCTGGAAGGTCCGGTAATCGTTCCGGCAGTTGGGGTTGTGAGCACAGTGACAGGTAATGTAGCGTATGCCGTACCGCAACTGTTAATAATAATATAACTGATAACTGCAGTACCAGCACTAACCCCGGTGACGCTGCCTGAGCCACTAACGGTGGCAATAGAAGGATTTGAGCTGGACCATGAGCCACCTGAAGTGCCATCGGTAACCGAAACTGGCGTACCAATGCAGATTGTGGATGGCCCGGTAATGGCGCCAGGCGTTGCCGGAGCCGCTAAAACGGTTATGGTTTTGGTCGCAACTGCGGATCCGCAGCTATTGGTTACCACATAGCTTATGGTAGTGGTGCCTGCACTTACACCGGTAACGAGGCCCGATGCTGAAACCATAGCGACAGCGGTGCTGCTACTGCTCCAGGCACCGCCTGACACTGAATCAACTATTGTAATACTTGCGCCCACACAAACTGAAGAAGGTCCTGAAAGAACCGACACTACAGGTGCAGTACCTGACGTTACTTTACGGATACGTTCGTTGGCAACATCAACTATGTAGAGATTACCACTTGCATCGAGTGCTACACCCTGTGTACCGTTCAATTCTGCTGCTGTAGCAGGGCCACCATCGCCGGTGAAACCAGCTGTACCGTTTCCGGCTACAGTGATGATGATACCAGATGAAGAAATCTTACGCACTCTATTGTTTGCTTCGTCGCCGACATAAATATTTTCTGAAGCATCAACCAGCAGACGGAGCGGATGGTTTAAAGTAGCAGCGGTTGCCTGGCCACCATCGCCAGAATAACTGCCTGTGCCATTACCAGCATACGTAGAAATAATATTTGATGTATTTACTTTACGAATACGTTGGTTACCGGGGTCTGCGATGAATACGTTACCAGATGCGTCAACAACTACACCGCCCGGACGGTTAAGGCCAGCAGCAGTTGCCGCGCCACCATCGCCAAGGCCAGAGCCACCACCTGCGAAGGTGGTAATGATACCTGCGGCAGATACTTTACGGATTCTGTTGTTTGCCTCATCAGCGATGTACATATTGTTACTTGCATCGAATGCGATGCTTGTTGGGTAGTATAAAGATGCTGCAGTTGCTGCGCCACCATCACCGCTAAAGCCTCCGCTTCCTGTACCGGCAACGGTTGAAATAACGCCTGTTGGTGATACTTTGCGGATGCGGTGACCATAATAATCTGCGATATACAAACTACCATACCTTACGATTACGAAGGACGGAAGGTTTAATTGTGCGGCTGTGGCAGCGCCACCGTCGCCTGAGTAGCCGGCTGTACCAGTTCCCACAACCGTACTTATGGTACCGGCGGTAGAAATTTTACGGATACGGTTATTGGAATAATCAGCAACGAACATGTTGCCGAGGGTGTCGAAATTTACAATGGTTGGGTTATTCAATTCCGCACCGGTTGCAGCGCCACCATCGCCTCCAAACCCGGCAGTTCCGTTACCAGCAATTGTGGTAATGATATTACAAGTGGAAGTAGAATAGGTAAGGCAGGTTGATGTGGAATATGCCGATGCTGAGGACGTTGTGCAAGTAACATTGCAACGGTAGCAAGTGTTTGCAGATATACCAGTGAAGTTATAAGTGATGTTGGTAGCTGCTGAAATGTTAGTCCAGGTACTGCCATCAGGTGAAGACTGCCATTGGTAAGTAATACCAGTACCGGAAGTTGCACCCGAAAGGCTCAGCGAGAAGGCTGTGGAAGCACCACCACTACCTGGGGATGATGATGTGGTACCAGCGGACGGCGTACCTGTGCATGGCGTAGAACCTGTGCCCGAAACAGATACACAAACAGCTGAAGAAACGCCGCCACCCGTGATATTAACGCAGCCAGAATAAGTGGTTGCGGTAGTTGGGCAGAACTTCACAAATATATTAAACGATAGTGCGCCACCACTATAACCGATACTAAAACTACTTGCATACGTACTGCCATCGAAAGAAACAGAAAACCCTGATGGCGCAGTTACTGTGATGGCACCGGAAGAAGGAGTGAGGTAGGTACAAGTTACAGAAGTATAGGAATAGGATGAGCAGCTACCTGTGCTTACTGTGCCGAATGATAATGAAGATGGAGAAGGCACAATAGATGGAGATGAGCTAAGAATATCAACCGTGTAATCTCTTGCCTCTCCATAATAGTAAGAAGAACTACCGCAAGGATTGATGGAAGGATAGGATGCGGCAGTGTAAAGCGCAATAACCCTCATCCTATGTGGACCGAGCGCTGCTGAGGTAGGGACAGTTATTGTATATACGCCTGAATCGATCCATGAATTGATCCCACCAACACTTTCGCTCGATTCAAAAGTTCCATTGTCGTTGAAGTCAATCCAAGTTTGAGTGTTCAATCCGTAAGTTGACCCGGAATTGATTGTTGTAGAATAAGAACCACCCTGAAACAAATTAACAGACAAAGAAGTGTGATTTTCGTACCCTGTGCCATCGCAGGCATTGGCATCGAGAATCGAAGTGCTTGTTTCACCATTTAGGTGAAAACCACTCATGGACATATGATAAGTACTGCAAGCTGTTGTTGGCACTTCGAAGAACGGAGCACAGTAAGATGTGGCACTACCTATTTTGCGAACTCTGTTATTAAAGGCATCGCTGATATAAACGCTGCCACCCGGATCAACATAAACTGCATCGGGGTAATATAGTGCAGCAGCAGTTGCTGCACCGCCATCGCCACTGTATGCTGCAGAACCGGTACCACAAATAGTGGTTATTATTCCTGAAGTGCTAATTTTCCTTACTCTATTGTTGATGTAATCAGCTACGTATAAATTGCCTGAAAGATCAAAAGTTATTCGTGCTGGTGTATTCAACTTAGCAGCAGTTGCTGCGCCACCGTCGCCCGAAAAACCAGCGGTGCCATTGCCCGCAAAAGTGTTGATAACGCCGGATGTATTAACGATACGGATGCGGTTATTTTGCGCATCAGATATATAGAGGTTACCACTTGCATCAAAAGCCACGCCACCCGGACGGTATAATGTGGCATCTGTTGCTGCACCACCATCGCCCAACCCGCTTGAGCCGCCGCCTGCAACAGTAGTGATAATACCGGAAGTACTTATTTTTCGAATAAGATTATTGGCCTCATCGGCAATGAAAAGGTTGCCTGCAGCATCGATAGCAATGGCCTGAGGGGCATACAATCTGGCAGCAGTTGCTGCACCACCATCGCCACTGTAACCCGATGTTCCAGTACCTGCGATTGTTGTGATGACACCAGATGTATTCACTTTCCTGATAACGCTGTTGTTGTAGTCAGCGATATAAACGTTTCCGCTTGCATCTACCTTTACGCCGCTCGGTCCATTTAGTGCTGCAGCAGTTGCTGCGCCACCATCACCGCTATAGCCAGCAGAACCATTGCCAGCGAAAGTTGTAATGATACCTGCAGATGATACTTTACGAATCCTATTGTTACCTGCATCACAAATGTAGAAGTTACCAGCAGCATCCATATCAATACCTCCGAGGTGGTAAAGGGCCGCGGCTGTGGCTGCACCACCATCCCCACTGAAGCTACCGGTACCTGTGCCGGCAAAAGTGGAAATTGTCTGGGCGCGTGAGACTCCCAAACCGAGGATAGAAGTGCAGGCGACAGTGAGGGCAATTAAAAAACGGAAAGAGTTTCTCATACAATTTATAGTTATTGGTATATTTAGTGTTTGCAGTTACAAAAATATGTTATTAAAGTTAGATTTTATAGTCATTGATGGTCCAAACAAACCATTTACCGATATTGTGT
>CAILMA010000108.1 GCA_903835145.1 uncultured Bacteroidota bacterium | reverse complement strand
GTGAGTCTGTGCAATGCATCGTAGCTGTTCTGGTATTGCGACTGTTCAGGAAAGACTATTGGAAAAGTTGTATCAGAAGTATTAGCGTAACAATCGATCTGAATGAGATTTAAAGAAGCATCATAAGAGTAATAGGTTTTTGATACAATGTGCCATGCTCCCCCATGAAATTCATAAATACTATCTTCCGTCAGACCCTTGTTAGAATTGTAAGAGAAAAGCTGCTTGAATGCACTGTCATAAGTGCCGGCGATATCATTGAACCAATTGCCCCTCGTAATATTGAAAGCAGTGTTGAACGTGTTTGCGTATTTGCGATTTTGGTCGGTAGTTGAGTCCTGAAAAACGTCCCTGAATGAAGTGAGACAATTGTTTGCGTCGTAGGTGCCATAGGTTGATTCATATAAACCGAAAGCCAATGTATAAGGGTTTATTGTCCACCTTATACAGGTATCAAACATAACCTGAGGTTTCCCAAAACTGCCGGCATAATTAAATATAGGGGTTGTGCTATAGGCATAATTGTATGGATAAAACATCATGTTGTAATCATAGTAAGAGCCGCGGTAGGTGCCATAATTCAAATTGAAGGAATCGACCAGAGATGCCATGGAGTCATGCGTACTCTGTGCTACTACGCGCTCGGAGGCAACGCCTGATGTTACTCTCAATGCAAGATCTGCACCGCCGTTGTGGCGCAATAATCCGCTAATTACTTCATCATGTTTTTTTTGTTTTTCCTTGTGACTCATACTCGTTTGAGCAAACAGGTTAAGGGAACTCAACAAAAGGAAGCTTAATGGTAAAATAAATCTCATCGGGCTAAAATTTAGAAACTATTTATAACCCTGAAAGATAGCAAAAATTTAAATAATGACACTCAAATTTATTTTGTCAAAAAACATTTTGTCAAATTCAGATTTATTTTTATCTTGTGTAGTTATATAGCTCTGTTTTTGTTGCAACATTTTCAATTCAAACTAAAATATGAAGAAAAATTTCTTGGTTTCGGGTTTCGTTTTACGATCTATAATAGCGGGTTGCTCAATAGCAGCGTTGATTTTATCAGTAAATAGTTGTACAAAGAACAAATCAAATACATCTGCTCAAGCTTCATTATCAGGCGATGCTGTTGCTGTAAGTCCTTATAAGCAAGGCAATTCACAGGAATGTGTTCTTACTATAGCAGCCATTCGGCCACAAGCCGGCGGCGCATATCAAGTGCTTTTTCACCAAAAGCAAGAGATATTCAATACAAGCGATTCGAAGCTCATTGCTACCTTGCAGAATGCACTAAGCAATAACAAAGCGGTAAAAGTAACGGTTGACCCATGGGGTGGCCAGGTGCAGCAAGCGGCACTTGCTACTGCCGAAGAAGCACAAAAGGTGGCATTGAGAGGCACAACATCAACACCATCAATACCTGTTTCCATAAATATGTCAACGATTAACATCAGCCGTCTTGATGATATGAACGGTCAAAATGTACTTGCTGGTTTAATGCCAATTGACAACACCACATCTAATTTAGTAAGCATGGTCCCTGATATGGCAACTGCTCAACTCATGTTCAACTATATAACCAAACAATGCTGTGCACTCGCTGGCCCTTATGCCATTGACTATTGTATATCATTTCAGTATTGCGAAGATGGTTGTTACGCCCGCGCACACAAAATGTGCAACATTATCAATACGAAATTCAATTATGCCACGCAGAAGATTTTCAGCTTTGCAAATACAGGTAGTGACCAACTTTGTGTAAAAGGAGAAAAATGGGGTGGATGCTGCGTAAACTGGTGGTACCACGTTGCACCATTGCTTACTATTAAAACGCCAACCGGCCCTAAGGCATTTGTGTTTGATCCTGCAATGTTCGATCAGCCAGTTCTTTTATCAACATGGCTACATGCTCAGGAAAATCCTGCTTGCGCAGGCTCAAGCAGTGTTCCCCATGTTTCCATGATAAATGTGCAGCCTACTTCTTCATATGGTCCTGCAACATATGCCGGAACCACTTTTGATACGGACCCCTATTTTGCTGATACTGACTCAACTCTTGTGCATTATAGCGTGCTTACTACATGTCCTTAATTAATTTTAGCCAAACCAGGAAAGTCAATCCTATTATAAGCAGGCTGTTATTGTGTGCCTTTTTCTGCTTCATGTTGTGTTCATCTTGGGCACAAAGCAAGCAGATTTCAAAGCATGTAAAAGATACTTTTACGTGCTTGCACATAAGTGTTGCCGATAAGAAATTCTATACCGTTTCTTTTTCGCGCTCACAGCGCATTTACCGGATATCAACATCGCGGGACAAAAAGAAATACCTGAACTTACTGCGCGAGTCGCAGCTTAAAAACCTGCCTGTAGTTGTGGAGCGGGAAACAGAACAGTCTGATTTAATTTTAAGAGTGGAATGTGCTACAACTAAGCAGAACAATAAAAAGTAACATTTCAGGATTTCTTTTTCAATACTGCGACTGCAGCATCAGCACAGCGCTCGCCATCTATAGCAGCCGAGATTATGCCGCCTGCGTAGCCGGCACCCTCAGCACAAGGGAAGAGCCCCTTTATCTGGATATGCTGTAACGTGTCTTTATCTCTTGGTATTCTTACTGGTGAGCTCGTTCGTGATTCCGTAGCAACCATTACGGCTTCGTTGGTATAGTATCCCTTCATTTTCTTTCCAAAGTCAACCATGGCACTTTGCAACGCAATAGATACCTCTGCTGGTAAAACCTCTTTGAGTGATACGCTATTCAGTCCAGGTATATAAGAGCATTCGGGCAGGGTGCCCGAAATTTTATTATTTGTAAAATCAACAAGCCGCTGAGCCGGTGCCATGAGTTTTCCACCGCCGGCAGCAAATGACTTTTGTTCCACCATCTGCTGGTAATGCATAGCTGCCAATGGACCGTAGAACTTATATGCAGCAAAATCTTTTTCATCCACTGCTACAACAGTGCCTGAATTGGCAAAAGCATTGTTTCTTTTTGAAGGAGACCATCCATTAACTACCAGTTCCCCGGGCGCTGTGGCCGCGGGTGCAATAATACCGCCCGGGCACATACAAAACGAGAAAACGCCCCTGCCGTACTCCTGAGCCACCAGTGAATAGCTGGCTGGAGGCAGGAAAATATCGCGAGAGGTACAATGATATTGTGCCTGGTCAATTAAGATTTGGGGGTGTTCAATGCGCACACCGAGTGCAAAGGGCTTACACTCAACGAGTATCTTCTTGTGATGCAAAAGGGTAAAAATGTCTCTGGCAGAATGCCCTGTCGCTAAGATAACTGCTGTGCATTGAATCTTGATTCCCTCAGATGTTTCTATTCCTTTTACGGTATCACCATCGAGCAATAGGTCTTTCAGCTTCGTATTGAACAGTACTTCACCGCCGCAAGCAATGATCTGCTCCCTGATAGCCGTAATAATATGCGGTAGTTTATTGGTGCCAATGTGAGGGTGTGCCTGGAAAAGGATGTTTTCATCTGCACCAAAATGATGAAACAATTGCAAGATTTTGCCAACATCTCCTCTTTTAGTAGAGCGCGTATAAAGTTTACCATCGCTGTAAGTGCCTGCACCACCTTCGCCAAAACAATAATTGGACTCGGGATTCACTACACCTTCTTTATTGAGTGCGGCAAGGTCGCGGCGACGGCTTCTTACATCCTTGCCACGCTCTATAACTATTGGCTTTATACCGAGTACGATGAGACGCAAGGCGGCAAAAAGTCCGGCAGGACCAGCGCCAACAATAACCACGGGTGGAGCAGAGGCAACATTTTGTAAATCTGGATCAAACGCTGGTTTTGGAATTATGGCTTCATCAATAAATACCTGAGCGGCAATTAAAACCTTGGGTTGTCTTGCGCGGGCGTCAATCGATTTTTTTTGAATCTCGAACCCTGAAATACGGTTAGCACCTACGGCACATTCGTCAGCTATTGCTTTCTTAAGGTCGTCAGCATTGGCTGCCTGAGACGGCAGTAAAGAAATAGATATATTTTTAATCATGCGTCAGGGTTTTATCCTAAAAGCGGGGAATGACTATGAGGCAATAAAAGACCACTCGCAAAACGGCCGTTTCATACTTTGTCTGAGCAGGCTCAACAACGGCTATTGATAAACTATGGATGCGTTTGTTTGTATTTTGCTTTCACATTATCAAGATGTTTAACGAATTTTTGCACATCCGGGTCATATGAGTAACCAGCATCAGCCAGCTTGTTTCCATTTTCATCAACATAGAAGTAGAATGGCTGCGAAGCCGACCCAAATTTAGAGGCCTGCAAATCAAGATTTTTATTACCCAAAGTCACCACATCGGCATTCAGGTCTTTTGAATGGTATTGTTCTTTTTTCGGCAATTCTATTTTACTAAAATCGCAATACAAAGAAACAACAATGAAATCCTCCTTTAGGCGTTTAGCAACTTCAGGGTTTGACCATACTTGTGCCTCCATTTTTCGGCAGTTTACGCAATTAATGCCGGTAAAGTCAAGCATAATTGGTTTTTTTAACCGTTTCGAAACCGCAATAGCCTCATCATAGTCGAAATAAGTTACAAGTCCAAGGTTTTTCACAACAGGCGGCTCGTAAATCTTCATCTCCGCAACATACTTTACAGGGCTGTTTTCATCTTTAGGTGCTGGGTCAGGGTTTGAATTTGCACTTCCGCCAAACTGCTCAAAAGTACCAATAGGGGGCAAAAAAGCGCTCATGCCATTAAGTGGCGCACCCCACATACCGGGGAACAAATAAACTGCAAAAGAAAAGGCCGCTATAGAGAGAAATAATTTGAATATTGAAACATATTCCTGCCCGTAAATATTCTCGGCTGGTTTATCATCATGCGAAAGTTTTAATTTTCCTAAAAGGTAAACACCTATAAGGATAGCCAAAACTATCCAAACAGCAATGAAAATCTCCCTATCGAGCAATCTCCAACCTTGAGAAAGATCTGCATTTGATAAGAATTTCAAAGCCAACATCAATTCTACAAAACCCAGAACTACTTTAACTTGGTTCAGCCAGCCGCCTGACGATGCGATCTTGTTGAGCATACCGGGAAAAATGGCGAAAAGCGCAAAGGGTAGAGCGAGGCCAATTGAAAACCCAAACATACCAACTGCAGGGCCAGCGATACCGCCTTTACCTGCTGCAACCAGCAATGGTCCCACAATAGGTCCGGTACAAGAGAAGGACACAATAGCCAGCGTGAGCGCCATAAAGAAAATCCCACTGAAGCTTCCGACTCCGGCTTTAGAATCAGTTTTTGATGTCCAGGAAGAGGGTAGGGTGATTTCAAAAGCACCCAGAAAAGAAATACCAAAAACTACGAATATAACAAAGAACACAAGATTTGCAATCCAGTTCGTAGAAAGTGAATTAAGAGCTGACGAGCCGAAAATGGCCGAAACCAAAACACCAAGTACGGTGAAAATGATAATGATAGACAACGAATAATAAAGCGCATTCCTGATGCCTTCTTTTCTTGTCTTACTTCTCTTGGTAAAGAAGCTTACAGTAATTGGAATCATAGAATAAACACATGGGGTTAGTACTGCGGCAAGTCCGCCTAAAAAAGCTGCAAAAAACAACCACATTAGCGACTTTTTCTGTTCGTCATCCTTGTTTTTTGCAGCTACGTTATCGTCGGTTATTGTTGTTTTTGATGTATCAGTGCTTGCTCTGGCCGTGGCAGCTGACGTGTCTTTTTTTGCTGTATCAACAGCAACTACCTCTTTAGGGGTATCAACGGTTGCAGCATCACCAATTTGAATTGAAAATTTTTGGTTATCCTTCGGTGGCAGGCACATCAAGTCATTACAAATCTGATAAGTGTAGACGCCCGTAATTTTTGCCGACCCTTTAACCACGGCTTCCTGTACAAAATCAACATCAGTTTTATACATATGTACCGGGCCATCAGTACCGTCAATAGTTTCTGTTACGAGTTTGCCCCTTTCTTTTACTCCGCCTATCAGCGTTACATTTCCCGATTTATTGAAGACTATTTTTGTAGCAGTAAGCGTACCATCGCCCCCCGGGTCCAAAGCATAGATATGCCATCCTTTGGGTATCTTCGCATGAACGATAAGCTCATATTTGTCGCCACTTATTTTCTTAGCTACAAATGACCACTTACTGTCATCTTTAACCATTTGACCCTTTGCAAAAAAAGAAAGGAAAGTCAGACCAATTAAAAGAATGATACTTAAGGACTTCTTCATGAAAACTATGCTTTAATATATTAGAGGTCTAAAACTAACACAGAATAATCTGTGTCGTAAAAACTTCAAAAAGATTTACTTAACTGTAATAGAAAATGGTTTTGTAGTCGGCGGCAAACAGGTTTTATCGGTGCAGATTTGATAGGTATATGTTCCTTTTATGGTGGCCGGGCCAGTCACTTCTGCAAGCTGGACGTAGTCAACAGTATTCATATAGTAGTTAACAATACCGCCAAAAGCCTCCACATTTTCTTTCACCAGCTTTCCATGCTCCGCAATTTTGCCTTTTAATTTCACATTACTGGCGGGCTCAAATTTAATATCTACGGGTATTAATGTTCCATCACCACCAGGGTCCATGGCATAAACGTGCCATCCTTTTTCGAGCTTCAGGTGAATAATCAGCTCATATTCTTTGCCCGCCTTTTTCTTGGCCTCAAAAGTCCACTTGCTTTTATCAAGATCGTCTTGCGCAAAACTTATTGAGGTGATGAATAGATATGAGAAAAACAAAACAAGAGAAACTGCAATCCTATTCATATGGAAAAAGTTGAGCAATTAAATTGAATATACTGTTAAGCAATAATAACGCAAAATCAAATCGGTTTTTGCTCACCCCGACTTTTTTAACTTTTTGGTACCACTTGGGATCGGGTAGGTTGATGCACCTATTTAATTACCATCCCGAATCTTTCAGTAATTGGTTCCATTGCTTCTTCGTCAGTACAAATCTGATAGGTAAAACTTCCAGAAACCCGAGTACCTGGCTTGGTTTTAAGATTTTGGACATACAACACTTTGTACGTGTATAAATTTACAAGCCCCAGGTGTTTCATTTTCTTGGTTTCCAGTATTCCTTTTGAGCTTACTGTTCCTTCAAGCTCGAATTCTCCTGTATTATCAAACTTAAAAGAAGGGACCATAATGGTATTTCCTTTCTTTCGTTTGATGCCATGTGTATCGTCATCTGCAAAGATGTGATAGCCTTTTTTCAACTCCAGGTGAAAAACCAATTCGTATTTATTTTCTGCCAACTTTTTGCAAGTCCAGTTCCACCTTGCCGGGCTGGGAATGTTTTGTGCAAAAGCCGGAGCTGCTACTCCGGCAAATATTAAAATCAATAACAGGCATTTAAGGCGCTTTACTGGCATATTGTTTTGGTTGGTTTAAAATCAATTTAAATGACTGAGTGCTAATAGTATGTTCTTACCATCAATGTTATTAAGAGCGTCAGAGCAAGCTCTCTCCGGGTGAGGCATCATGCCAAAAACATTCCGACTTGCATTACAAATGCCGGCAATGTTATTTAATGCACCATTTGGATTTGAGCCTACATGCACTTCGCCATGTTCGTCGCAATACCTGAAAATAATCTGGTTGTTTTCATTAAGTTGCTTAAGCGTTGCAGCATCAGCGTGGTACCTTCCTTCGCCATGGGCTACAGGTATTTTAAGTGCCTTAGTGCCTACAGTCCTGCCAATCAGGTTTTTAGCGCTTTCACTTTTTATATATACGTTTTTGCAAACAAACTTCTGATTGTCGTTTTGCAACAATGCTCCCGGCAACAAACCAGCCTCGCACAGTATCTGAAAGCCATTGCAAACTCCCAGCACCTTTCCACCCTTAGCGGCAAATGCAATCACTTGCTCCATCATAGGGCTAAAACGAGCCAGCGCACCACAACGAAGATAGTCGCCATAAGAGAAACCACCGGGAAGAACGATACAATCGTCAGTAGTAAAACCGTCAAGACTTTTGTCTTTGTGCCAAAGCATTACAACTTCCTGCTTAAGGTCATCACGCAGTGCGTGCATCATATCTCTATCGCAATTAGAGCCCGGAAAAACAATAATTCCAAATTTCATCAATAGTTATTTATTAGCCCAAAGGCAAAATACAAGAAAAATAAGTGAAAAATAAAAGATAAAGTTACTAAAACGTTTGTTTTTTTCAAACGCAAGTGCATGTGTTACTATAATACTTAATGCAGGAACGGTTATTAACCATGCGCTTGCAACAAATTTATCAGTTGCAAAGGCAACCATAGCCGAAATTATAAGGTAGAATGATACCGCTATCCAATCTCGCCTGATGTAAATATTGGTCAATGCAACATTGCGCTGCATAGCAAAAAAACCACTTGCGAGCAAAACAGCAATGCCCGACAATGTGATGATAAAGTACAAAGGTGGCCCCGAAATAGCACCTACTGAAAAGCCAATATGCGGCCACTTGGTGAATAAATACAACCTGTCGGTTAAAAATAAAATACAAACAAGAAAATACACAGGCGTTGTGAACCCAAGCAAGGCCACCGACCACTCGCCGGTATTGAACGGACGAAATAAAACGAGCCCGGCGATGAGCAACATAAAATAGGCCAATCCGGTGAACTGAAACAACGATGCCAGGCAAAAGAGAAATGCTGCATTGTATATTAATTTTCTTGGCTGAGTGGTTTTAGAAAAGCCAAACATAATGTCCATGGCTCCAAGAAGCAGCCAATTGAGCAGCATCGTTTCGCTGAAATAGCTATACCTGGGAAAGACGGATGTAAGCAAAAGGAACACAAACGCAGCGATATAGGAATTGCGCTGAAACAGTTTGTGCCTGATTACAATATTATTGAGGTAAAGCGACTGGATAAACAAAAGTATGACGCTGAATAGGGTGTAGGAAAATGCGCCATCCTGAAAGAAAAAATGTAAAAATTTTAGAATGTAATTGTAAAAATAATGACCCTCTAACGCAACAGGGGCAATCGGCGACAGCAGTACGCGCAGTTTTACCAATAGCGTAAAAATGAATAAGATAATAACAGTAAATGGAGTATTATTTTTAAATATACGAAGCACGCAGAATATTTTGGCTAAACTTACGCGGCAAAGCTACAAAACAAGTTTAGTAAATAATGATAAAACGACCTTAACAGAAAACATTTCAACAATCACG
>CAILMA010000107.1 GCA_903835145.1 uncultured Bacteroidota bacterium | reverse complement strand
CAATAGTAGCCGTGGGTGCAAACCCACGGTTACACCACTACACCCCACTAACGCCGAAGGTGTTGAACAATCACACACAACCAGCCACCTACCAGGCGGCCTTATTGGAGCCGGTCTCTATGCTGTGCACGGAGTTCCGCTCAAATTCTTCCCCGAATTTTTCTTCATATACATCGTAGGCTATAAACCCGAAAATCTCACCATCGCCTTCAACAGCCTTCGCGGGGTTTTTCGATACCATTTCGTAATAGTCCTTTCCGAGTGCCACAATAAAACTCCGGTAGTACAGAAAATGATCGCCGGTACCACCCGTATATTTTTGTATGTCGGCGCGGTCTATCAGGTACAGCTTCTCTTCCAGCAGGTGTATGTATGCTGCAAGTTCATCTTTTTTCAGCGCCTTAAGCCGTTTTATATACTTCGTTACCAACTTGTCCGAAAGGGCCTCACCCAGCTCGTCTATCATATCAAGGTCGTTGGTGGCTATCGCTTTTGCCCGCATGGTATTCAGCTTCGGGGCATCAGCCCATACGTTTTCTATTAACTCCCAAAATTTTACTTCATTCATGGTAACGAGCGTTTTTTAGTGAACAAGGAAAGAACCAATGTTTTGTATTTATAAATGTAGAAACTTTTGGTCAAACATCCGTATTATCAAACACCCGATCAGGAAATTTTGTCTACCGTTTCTGCGCTACTTATGCCTGCAATTTATTACATCCTAAATCCTTAATTTTACCCACTATGTCCACCACCATTATTTGCCCCAACTGCAGCACACAATTTGAACCAACAGAAGCCCTTGCCCAAACTATAAGGGAAGAAATGAGGAAGGAATTCAACCAGAAATGGGCGCGGGAAATCAGGGAAAAGGAAAACGTTTTCCTGCAGCGGGAGCAGCAACTGCAGAAACAGCAGGAACAGGTAAAAGCGCAAAAAGACGCACAGGAAGCGGAATTTACAAGCAAAATGGAAGCTGCCCGCATAAAAATGGAGGCCGACCTTGCCCGCCAGCTTACCGGCAAAATTCAGGTCGATTTTGAAAACAAACTGCGCATGCTGGAGGACACCAACAAAACCAATGAAGCCAAACTCACTGAGGCTCGTGCCAAGGAACTGGAGTTCCTGAAGCAAATGCAGAAACTGGAAGCCCGCGAGCAGGAAATGGAGCTCGAAATACAGCGCAAATTGCTGGATGAGCGCAACAAGCTATCAGAACTCATAAAGAAAGAAGAAGAAGATAAAAACAAGCTTCGCGATGCGGAATATCAGATGAAGCTGAAAGAAAAAGACAAGCAACTTGATGACCAGCGCAAACTTGTAGAAGAAATGCAACGCAAGGCCGAGCAGGGCTCAATGCAGCTGCAGGGCGAGGTGCAAGAGCTCATTCTGGAGCAGCTGCTCAAAAATTCTTTCCCATTCGATATCATAAGCGAGGTGGGTAAGGGCGTGCGTGGGGCCGACTGCATACAAACCGTGCGCAACAACTACGGACAGGAATGCGGTAAAATTATCTTCGAAAGCAAGCGTACCAAGGATTTCAGCGATGAATGGGTGGAAAAACTAAAGGCTGATATGCGTGCCCTCGGTGCCGACGTAGCCGTAATTGTTACCAAGGCTATGCCTAAAGACATGGAAGATGGATTTGGCGAAAAACAAGGCATCTGGATTTGCAGTTTCTCTGATGTAAAACCACTCGTTCATGTACTCCGCGAACTCGTGATGAAGGTGCACAGCGCCGCTAAAAGCCAGGAAAATATGGGCGATAAAATGAGCTTGCTCTACAAATACCTGGTAAGTACAGAGTTTGCCGAACAATGGAGAGCTATCAGGGAGGGATTCATGAGCATGAAAATATCCATTCAAAAAGAGCGCGACCAGATGGAAAAGCTTTGGAAAGCCCGTGAAAAACAACTCGAAAAAGTGCTCCTCAATGCCGCCCACATCCGCGGCTCCATAGAAGGCATTTCAGGCATGGATGTCGATCTCGACCTCATTGGCGATGGCGGCTATACTGCGCTAAATGAGGGATGATTGGTTGATTAGAGTAAACCCCACCCTCTACCCTAAAAGAATATAGTTGAAATGAATCAATAAAGAGATGACAACAACCGAAATAACCGTCCCCAACAATAACACCGGCAATCAACTTCTTTGGCCTTTCGGGCATGTCCTCCCGGGACTCCCGTATAGTCACAGCCAGAAAAAAAGACACCCCGAGAAACCCTATTATAGCGTTGCTGCTGTGCATAAATTCTATGCCCCAAACAATAGCCGTCTGCAACACAGCAGTCATTAACATTGTCAACCATTTAATCATAACTCTGGTTTTAATCTTGTTAAGGAATGTTGGCTAAATAAAGTATACCGGGTTGAGCAGTTAGTTTTCTTTTACGCAAGGCGCAAAATTTGCGAATAGTGAGCTATTTATCCCGCCCTTCAGCGGTATTGCAACGTAGCAGAAATGAAAAATAACGATTAAATTGTTGTACTTTATTTAGTCAACGTTCCTAAGCCACTTAGTACTTGAGCACTTTTTTACTCGTACTCACCACCTTTGTTTTATTCGTCTTTTCATTAAACATGCCGCTTTCCTGCTTTAGTATCACCACTTCTTTCTTGCCCCCCTTGTCCTGCGGAAAAATAAATTTTTCACTCGTATAACCCGCTCCCGCCTCCGATAACGAAGTAAGCTGCGCAAACGGCACGAAGTGGCTGCCATCCCATCCTACGTATTGCTCATAGGTAGGCACAGAGCAGGCTTCACCGGAATATTCGAAATAAAGCAAACGCTTAAATTTCCCGAGACCCTTATTCCCCTTTACTGATGCGGTATGGTAATAATGCTGCGCATCGGCACCGTCAAACTTTAACTGACACTGTGCCAATATTTTATCGCCCTTTACCGCCTTAAGCGCCACTGCAAGCTTGGCTCCGGCATCAGTAAGCATCATCCCATACACAAAACGAACGCCCCCTGCCACCAGTCTTCTTGGCGATAAATAACCACTCCACAAATACCCCTTCCTCATTGCGTTCCCTGTCTTGTAGGTTACCTCAATCCATGGCGCCGTAATGCCCTTTCGGGTCACAGTATCATCAACTTTGTACACAGTCAATGAATCTCCCTGTTGGTATGTCCGTACCACATCAGCCTGAAAATCAGCACGGGAATACACTTTCGCCGTATCGGCAAAAACAAAACAGGGCTCCCCCGCATAAAAATCGAGTGCCTGGTACACATTTCCAACTGCCGGCTGAGCGCCGGCGCTATACACCACTGTTAAACACAGTATCTGAACTAAAAAAACAACCCTTCGTAACTTCATGCATTCGCAAGGTACAAAACAACTTTGTTTGTCCGGAATTGTCCGCTGCGCTAATATTCGCAATAAATCCGCACCTGCCCCTTTTTCGTATATTCATTAGGAAACGCTTAAAATATTGTGAAATTCCTACTGAATACCACCTTTAACTTTTTTGGATTTTGTTTTTGAATTGTTAATGACTTAACTTTATAACGTATTTAAAACACCGCCGTGTAATGACCCCTGACAGACTGTACAACGCCGAGAAAAAGATAACGAAGAAGAAGGAGACTGCATTCAATTTTGAATCAGGTAAAAACACCGCGACAATAGACCCTAACGAAACTCCATACCGCCAGATAGTTGATCATTGTGCAGCAATAATGCTCACCCACGACTTAAATGGTAAAATACTCACCGCTAACCATGCTACTGAAAATAACCTTGGCTATACCGATGAAGAACTAACAAACACATACCTGAAAACACTGGTCTCAGACCGCTACCGCAATGACTTTGACGAAAAATACCTTGGAAAATTAAGGCATGATGAACACGTGCAGGGCGTTATGCACGTAATGGCAAAATCGGGTAAAAGGCACTACTGGCTGTATCAGAGCGATATTTACGGCGAAGTGGACAACCACCCGGTCGTCATTTGTTTTGCTCAGGATATTACAGAACGTGTTGAAATGGAAGATGCGCTCCAGCTCAGCAACGAAACCTTCCGCAGTGCTTTCGACTACTCCGGTATCGGTATCGCCCTTATAAGCCCCAAGGGCTTTATTCTCGATGCCAATAGCGCACTCTGCGTGTTTACGGGTTTTACTAAGAGCGAGCTGCTGCGCCTCAACTTCCTCGAGCTTACCCACCCCGACGATAACCTTGCAGATCAAAACCTGCTGCATAAAATGCTGATAAAAGTGATTAATCACTACAGCATTGAAAAAAGATATATTTCCAAATCCAAAAAAATACTCTGGGCTTTACACACGGTATCAAAAGT
>CAILMA010000106.1 GCA_903835145.1 uncultured Bacteroidota bacterium | reverse complement strand
GTGAAATGATGTCCAATTCAGCTATATTTGGCGCCGATACTATATATCATCAAACCGACACAGGTGTTCATGGCACAAATCACGATGGGATGTTTATCGCAAGTGGTGACACCCTCGGTAATTTTAATTTTTTCAAAACGCTACCATCTGGTGGTGATGACTGGAACGGCATAGCAGCTGATGATGTCGGAAATATCTATTTATGTGGAGACTACATGTGGGGTAACCGTCCAGGATTGATCATCGGTAAAGATACTTTGGCAGTTGAAAAAGATGATGGGGAGAATTTCTTTGTCGCAAAGCTGGCTGGGCTCTGGCACAGAGTTGATACTGGCCGTGGGGACACAACAATAGTAGATTCTACAGTAATAACCCATCAGGTAAAGTCTGTTGAAAACCTCATTTCCATTTATCCGAACCCAACAAGCAACGACTTTACAGTAAGTTATAATGGTTCCTTTGATGATTTTGGCAATATTGACCTATACAATATGCAGGGGCAACTATTAATAACCCGTAAAATGATGCAAAAGGAAACAAAAGTCATCACGGGCAGCCTTACACCGGGCATTTATTTTGTAAAAGTCGTTATTGAAGGCAATGTGTTTGTGAGAAAAATTGAGATATATTAGTTCTGTTTTGAGGTTGAATTGCAGAACTTAGTCGTTGGGTGGGGCGATGAATTTAAGAACATGTATTTGCAAAATTCTCCTTTCCATATGAAGCAAAATAGGCTTTATGATGACCAATGCGCAAATAGTCGCACATATGCTTGACGTTAAATCTATTGCAGTTTGCGCTCAATTGTTTGTAAAAGGAGACTGGCAGGCGCTATGAGTACAGCTACTTCCTCTTCTTCATAGTCACAAAAGTCCTCGTAGTCACCACTTTGCCTCATACTAAAAACCTTTACATAAAAATCGTTCAATGAAGTGTCTATCTCGCCGGTTTTTACAAAATGCATTCCAAACATTTGTTTAGCGCCGGAGTGAGTTTTAGTATAAATCTGTCGTTTAGCCAATAGTGCATTGACTGCGTAGAAACAAGAGTAATAAACACGATTAACCGCGAGGTTCCACTTGTTGGCAGCAACTAAATCAATTGCATCTTGCAAAGTCTCCTTCGCTTTGTTAAACCGATAGGCAACAAGCTCTTCGTTTTCTTCACTCGTCATAGTACAATTCCTTCTCGGTTAACGTTTTCGTAAAATGGAGTCACTTTATGATTAGTCCAGCCCAGCTTGCTATACACCACCGGGCTAATATTTGCTCCTGTTTCCCATTCCAGTCGAGAAACCGCAGAAATCACTTTCATTTTTTCATCCCAGGTCATTTTCTCATTTTCACGTTCCACAAGTATCAAAATGTCCAGATCGGAGTCGTCTCTTTGTTCGCCCCTCGCATGGGAACCATAAAGGATCAACGTAGCCCCGGGCTCGGTTTCCCTCACCTTTTTCTTCACAAGTTGTAATATGTGTTTTTGGTCTTTCATGTATTCGACGCTTTTGGGTATCTGAATTCAATAACCACAATATTTGATTGATAAAGTTATAACAAAAGCTGCATTTATACACGTATATACAAGCGTTCTTTACGGCTTTTTCCATGTTTCGCCCGGATTTCCCGGCCACCGCCCACAAAAACACCTACCTGCATTTCCGCCAAAACTTATTACTTTC
>CAILMA010000105.1 GCA_903835145.1 uncultured Bacteroidota bacterium | reverse complement strand
TCATACCCATAGCCCATAACACCGCCGCCTGTGAGCATCATAATCATAGGGAAGGAGAAACCAGCACCGGCAAACATAAGGAAAACAAAAACGCCTGCCACAAGCATGAGTGGGATGGTAAAAGTTTCTGTGAGATAGAATCGATAGCTGGGTGTAAGGGTAACGGCTGCAACTGCCATACCTACAAGTCCTGCCCTTGGGCCAAGCAACAGGGCATTGGTGAGATAAACACCCGGCACCAACTGAGCAAGTACATAGAACAAGCCACCGGCAAACAAACTGAAGGCAAATAGGGGAGCGACCTGCTTTGGCCCAACGAGCATTTGTACTACAGAGCCGAAGCAGTATAGCCAAAGCATATTGCTCAACAATTCGAAAAAGCTATTGGGGAACTGGAACCAGCCGTAAGTAAAGATGGTCCACCAATGCGACTTAAAAACAGAAAGCTGCCCGAGTGCAAGATTGGGGAGAAAGTATTCCTGAAAATTTGAATCTTTTCCTACGTAAACAATCATAATAAGCGCCCAGCAAATAGCCAACATGATGTAAGCTACTGAGGTGAAAATGATAAGCTGCAATACCGCGTTATTTTTATAACCCGGAATGTATGATAAAGCTGATTTTCTTCGCCCTGTTCCCATTACTGCAAAGGTATTAATAAAAGTTATTACGGTCAGCCTTCTGCCAGATCCTTAATAGAATAAATGCAAAAAGCATACCACCCAGGTGTGCGAAATGTGCCACATTATCGCCCTTAAAACCGCCAACGCCGGAAAATAATTCTATAGCCGCATAGCCTGTCACCGCCCACTTTGCTTTTACAGGCACAGGTATGAACATGATGTAAAGTTGGGTGTTGGGGAAAAGGTAAGCAAATGCAAAAAGTAATCCGAAGATTGCACCGGAGGCTCCCACCATCGTAATATCGGTCATAGAGGAATAATAGTCATGGATGCCCTTAATGGACGCTGACGCACAATCCGCACAATCGCGGTTTACCTCCCAGTATTTAAGAAATTGAGGGTCAACCGGAAAGTTATGGTGTTTTACGAATTGGGCGAATTCTACGAATCCCGGGTGCAGCTGGTACTGAACAAAGGCACTGTTGAAGCTGGAGAATTCTGCGGTAAGCACGCCCAAGTGGCAAAATGCAGCACCAATACCACATATAAGATAAAACAGAAGAAAGCGTTTAGGGCCCCATAAGCCTTCGAGGATACTGCCAAACATCCAAAGACCGAACATGTTAAAGAAGATATGGCCAAATGTAAGGCTTAAATCGGTAGCACTACCGTGCATAAACATGTGCGTTAAGAACTGCCACCAGCGAAAATCAGGCGATTGCCAGTAATGCAGGCCAAGGTAATCGCCAAGGTTTATGCCCATCCTGATGAACATAAACTGTGCCAAAACCATTATTACATTGATGATAATGATGTTTTTAACCACTACTGGAATGGCCTGAAAACGCTGCCTGAGCTCACTCATACTGCAAAAGTAAAGAAACGGGTTATAACAATAAGTGAAAACTAAAAGGGCAAGAGCAATGCAGCAGTTGAAATGCTTAATAAATGAGCC